>NZ_BAIO01000494.1 GCF_000613305.1 Komagataeibacter kakiaceti JCM 25156 | reverse complement strand
GTCCGCGCCCGCGCCGTCCAGCCAGATCACCGCGATGCCCGACCTGTCACGCCTTGTCATCGGTGGCCCCACCCTGTCGGACGACGCGCAGGCGGCGGCGGCGGCTGAAAACACCATGACCGACACCATCATTCCCGCGCAGCCGAAGCTCGATCTCGATTCTTCCAGCCCGCTGGCCATTACCCAGACCGGTGTTGACAGCCTGCCCCCCATATTCCGCATTGGCGGGGTGTCGGTGCGGCTGGGGGGATTCATCGACTTTTCCAACATCTACCGCAGCAAGAACCTGACCAGCGGCCCGGCCACGAGCTGGGGCAGCTTTCCCTACGCCAACAGCCCCAACGCCCATACCGGGGAGTACCGCCCCTCCGCCCAGCTTACGCGCCTGAGCGTGCTGCTGCAGGGGTCCCCCACCAAGGATGAAACCCTGTCCGGCTATATCGAAACCGATTTCGGCGGGGCGGCGGGCACGGCCAACAGCTACCAGACCAATAGTTACACGCCGCGCATCCGTCAGGCGTATATGACGTACAGCAACACGAAATGGGGCTTCCATGTGCTGGCCGGGCAGGCATGGAGCCTGACCACGGGTTACACGCAGGGCCTGCTGTCGCGCCATGAACAGTTGCCGCCGGTGGTCGATAACAACCAGATTCCGGGCATTGTGTTCACCCGCGTGCCACAGATCCGCTTCATCAAGGATTTCGGGCGCAAATGGTGGCTGGGGCTTTCGCTTGAAGCGCCGCAGGTGGCCTATGCGGCGTCGGGCAGCACGGGCGACCACCCCATGCTGACCAACGGGGATACCCTCGCGTCATCGGGCACGGCGCTGCTTTACAGCAACGCCGGTTCCGGCATGCTCAACCCCAATGCCAAATACAGCATGGATGTCGCCCCTGACATCGTGCTGAAGGGCGCGCTGGACACCAAGCCCGCGCATTACGAAATCTATGGCCTCGCGCGCTGGTTCAAGGCCATGGCGCAGGCCCCCAACGGCCCGATCAAGGAACGGATCTCCTTTGCTGGCGGCGTGGGCGGCGACGTGACGGTGCATGTCATTCCCCGTTTCCTGCAGTTTACCGGCAATGTGCTGGCGGGTGAGGGAATCGGCCGCTATGGCCCCGGCATGCTGCCCGACGCCACGTTCAAGGCGGATGGCACGCCCGCCCCCATTCCCGAAATCATCGGCAGCATGGGGCTGATCGGCCATCCTACCCCCAACCTGCTGGTCTATCTGTATGGCGGGGTGGAAAGCTCCGGGCGGCGTACCTATACCGGCAAGGACGGGTTCCAGTACGGCTATGGCGTGAACGACCTGGCCCTGCATAGCTGTGACGTGGAAAAGATTACCGGCGGGAGCTGCGACGCCCAGACCCATACCCTTGCCGACCTGACGGTAGGCGGCTGGTGGCATGTGCTACAGGGCGGCTATGGCGCGGTCATGACCGGCGTGCAGTACACCTACCTGCGCAAATTCGCCTACAAGGGCGGTGATGGCGCCTCCCCCACCACGGGGGGCAACACCATTTACGTCACGTTCCGTTATCTGCCGTTTCAGTAGGCACGCCCGCCGAAAGCGCAGCCAGGCAATCGGTGGCCTGATGGGCGACATGAATGTCGTGCACGGCGCTGACGGCGCGCAGGCTGTCACGCCCCCAGCGGGTGGACATGCCATGGGACGTGCAGACCGCGCCCGCGCCCAGCAGCGCGCCATTGCCCGGGT
>NZ_BAIO01000495.1 GCF_000613305.1 Komagataeibacter kakiaceti JCM 25156 | reverse complement strand
CTGCACCGGCAGGCGCAGCGCAGATCCGCGCGCGAGGACGGCGCGGGCACCCGGGCCAGCGCCTCGGTCAGGGTCGGCCCCTTGTACCATGCCATCCGGTCCGAACGGCTGGCGATGTTGTCGCCCTCACGCGCGGAAGCGGGGACGAACAGCGTCGGCTCAATTTCAAGCTGGCGCAGCAGTTCGGTCACTTCGCGCTCGGCGGTTTCGATCTTGTGCTGGTCGTAGTCGAGGATATCGACCTTGTTCATCAGCACGATCACATGGCGGATACCGATCAGGCGCAGCAGCATGGCGTGGCGGCGGGTCTGTTCCTGCGCGCCTTCATTGGCGTCGATCACCAGCACGGCGGCCTCGGCGTCGGCCGCGCCGGTGATCATGTTGCGCAGGAACTGCCGGTGGCCCGGCGCATCCACGATCACGAACTGCCGGTCGCCCAGACGGAAGGGAATGCGGGTGGAATCAACCGTAACACCCTGATCACGCTCGATCTGGAGGCTGTCGAGCAGGAAGCTCCATTCAACCGTCAGGCCGCGCTTCTTGCTGGATTCGATAATCTGCGCGACGCGCCCTTCGGGCAGGCTGTCCGTATCATACAGCAGGCGTCCGATCAGCGTGGACTTGCCATGGTCGACATGGCCCACGATCACGATGGGGGTCGCGGCTTCCTGCGGGGCAGGGATCGTTTTACTCATTGTATTGTAACTCCGTCCTGTCCGCTCAGAGATAGCCAGCCACGCGCAG
Organism: Komagataeibacter kakiaceti JCM 25156; assembly: GCF_000613305.1. The sequence continues at coordinate 960 of NZ_BAIO01000495.1, read as the reverse complement.
GCGCTCGAACGCATCCTCGGATTCATGGTCCATGGCGCGACCGGCGCGCTCGGACGTGCGGGATGTTTCCAGTTCCGCGATCACTTCCGCCACCGTTACGGCGTTGCTCTCGACCGGGCTGGTGATGTCCTGATCGCCCAGCGAGCGGTAACGCTTGCCGTCCTTGGCGAAATACAGGTCAACCAGCGGGATGTTCTCACGCTCGATATAGCGCCAGATGTCGATCTCGCGCCATGAAAGCAGCGGGTGGACACGCACATGCATCCCGGCTTCATGCGGGGTGGCGTACTGGTCCCAGAATTCGGGGGGCTGGTTGCGCACGTCCCATTTATGGCCCGAGCCACGGGGGCTGAACACGCGCTCCTTGGCGCGGGTGGCCTGTTCGTCGCGGCGGATCCCGGCGATCACGCCCGCCAGCTTGTACTTGTCGATCATCGCGGCAAGCCCCGCGGTCTTGCGCGCGGCGGAACGTGCGGCGGGCGGCAGGGTGGGGTCGATGTCCTCGACCGGCGGGCAGTCGCCCAGCAGCAGCTCGAGATCCCATTTCTTGGTATATTCATCGCGGAATTTGTACATTTCCGGGAATTTCTTGCCGGTATCCACATGCATGACCGGGAACGGGACGCGGCCAAGGAAGGCCTTGCGCGCCAGCCAGATCATGACATTGGAATCCTTGCCCAGCGACCACAGCATCGCCAGCGGCTTCAGCTTCCGGTAGGCTTCACGCAGGATGAAGATACTCTGGGCCTCAAGTTGGTCGAGATCGTCCATGGAATTACAGACCTTCCATAACAGGAAAGAAAACAGGAAAAACACGCGGCCCGGCCCGGGCCGATGAAGGGGGTGAAACCGGTCTCAGCCTATCTCACGAACATGGATACCACATTCCGTCTTGGATTGCCCGGCCCAGCGTCCCTGACGCGGATCCTCGCCTTCGCCCACCGGGCGGGTGCACGGCGC
>NZ_BAIO01000496.1 GCF_000613305.1 Komagataeibacter kakiaceti JCM 25156 | reverse complement strand
CGCCGGTGGAAAGGCAGGCAGGCCGCCAGCGCCGCAAAACGCGCCCGCCACCGGTCATGCCCGCCACCGGCCTCGGCACGGACGGGCAGGTTGCCCTGGGCGCGTATCCACGCAATGGCCTCGTTCTGGCTGCTGGCGCTGACCGTGCCATGTATGGTCTGGCCAGCGGGCGTGATGGCCGTAAAGTAAAACACCGGTGCTGCGGGCCCCTGCACCATTACGCGCCATCCGCGCGGATGCTGCGGGTGACTTCCTCAATCGTTGTCTGGCCCGCCAGCACAGCTTCAAGCCCGGCGTCGAACATCGGGACCATACCGGCCCCGGTTGCCGCGCGTTCAATGGCGGCGTGATCGGCATGGGCGAAGATCAGTCGGGTAATTTCCTCATCCGGGATCAGGAATTCGGCAATGGCGAGACGCCCGGCATAACCGGTAGCGCGGCAGTGGGGGCATCCCACCGGGTGGTACAGCATGATCGGGCGCAGGGCCGTGCGGGCTTCCAGCCCGAAGCGGGTGATCAGTTCCGTCGGCGCGGGATGGGCCACCCGGCAGTGCAGGCACAGGCGGCGCACCAGACGCTGGGCCATCACGCCGCGCAGCACGGCTGTCAGCAGGTAATCCTCCACCCCCATGTCCCGCAGCCGCACGATGGCCGCCGCCGCCGAGTTCGTGTGCAGGGTTGACAGGACCAGGTGCCCCGTCAGCGCCGCCTGCACCGAAATCTGCGCGGTTTCAAGATCACGGATTTCGCCCACCATCACGATATCCGGATCCTGACGCAGGATGGCGCGCAGGAGGGTGGCGAAATTCAGCCCGATCTGGGGCTTGACCTGCACCTGACTGATCCCGGCCAACTGGAATTCGATGGGGTCTTCAACCGTCACGACGTTACGATCGGCTGTATTGAGTGTAAGCAGGGCGGAATAGAGTGTTGTCGTCTTGCCCGATCCTGTCGGGCCGGTGACAAGAACAATGCCGTTGGGAAGCTGGAGGGTCTTCGTCAGCGCCGCGATCACGCCGGGGGCAAGGCCGAGCGCGGTGTAGTCGAACGTGACGGCCGAACGGTCCAGCACGCGCAGCACCACCGTTTCCCCATGCAGGGAGGGGAGGGTCGAGACGCGAAAATCCACTTCCTGCCCCCGTACGGGCAGGCGGATGCGGCCATCCTGCGGCAGGCGGCGTTCGGCAATATCCAGCCGCGCCATGATCTTGATGCGCGAGATGATCGCCGCCGTCAGGTTGGCGGCGGGGCTTTCCGCTTCCTGCAGCAGGCCGTCATTGCGGTAGCGGATGCGCAGCCGGTCCTCAAAGGGTTCGAGGTGGATGTCCGACGCCCGGCTTTCAACCGCGCGGAAAATGATCTGGTTGACCAGACGGATAACCGGCGCTTCGGACGCCATGTCCCGCAGCCGTTCCGCGTCTTCCTCCACGGCCGTGGCGGGATCCGGCTTCGCTGCCTGGTCCGTATCGGGATAGAGACGGTCGAAGGCGGCCTCGATTTCAACCGGAACGCAACCGCCACATTGACCGCAAGGCCCGTAGCCGCCGTCATGGCGGAGCGGACAAAGGGGTCCAACGGGTCGGTCAGGGCAAGGGTAAGGGTCGTTTGCGTGCAGGCCAGCGGCAGGGCGTGGGCATCGCGCAGGAAGCGCATCGGCAACCGGTCGGGCAGGACCGGCGTGGCGGGAAACTGGTCCGGCG
>NZ_BAIO01000497.1 GCF_000613305.1 Komagataeibacter kakiaceti JCM 25156 | reverse complement strand
GCGCGGCGGTGGGGCGCATGATCACTCTCCCCGCCGGATGGGGGTGTTGTGGCGGCCTGTTCCGCCGGGGGTGAAATCCGCTTCCACAGGTCATTTTTCATATACCCGGTAGTGATGGAAACGCCCGATGGCAGGCCATTGCCGGAAACGGGAGAGGTCTGATATTGCAGAATCAGGAGGTGATTTCATGAATGATGATCCACAACACGTTATTCTTCCGATTTTCTACAATCATCGGGGGACCATTATCTTCCGTGACCGGCCCATCAAGGTAAAACCCAAACCCACCAGAATGCAGAGCATCCTGGGATGGGTTAACCCCAAGTCCCTGCCGCAGGAAGAAAAGGTCTATCTGGAACATTTCTATTACGCTTTTGAATTCAATCCTAAAAAACAGAAGCTTATGAATGTTCTTATGGGGAATATCTTTGATTACCTCCATTCGCGCGGCGTAACGTTCAACTACCCCGGCGTCGATCAGGACTCGGTGGCCGAATACTGGGTGGGGCGGCGGCGTTACCATGTCGTGGCCGTCATGGCGGATGTGCGTAACCCGTATCTGTGCGGCTATGGCTATCTCGATGCGTCAACCAGGGCGTTCATCGAGGATGACAACGAGAAACGCCATCATTCCAAGACAAAGGCGCCGTCCTTTTCCATCGCGACGGTGAAGGACATGATCCGTCAGGATGAACTCGATGAAGCCAACATCCACCTGACATCAATAGCGATATGACAGCCTGTTTTTAAAAACATTCATTATATTCAAATAGACTTCTGAAAATTCATTCCTGAAGTCCGGTATTCATCAAGTCACCTTCCCCGGAATCCGGAACACGCTTCCCGACAGGATCCGATCGCCCCCATCGCCTGTCCTTCCCTCCCCGCCGGTCCCGGCCTTACACGGCAATGTGATGGCCTGAGCAGAATGGTCCGGGCCTTGCGCGATGTGTCGCCCTAACACACCAGGGTCACGGTCACGCGCAGCCCATGGGGCTGCCGGTTGGTCAGCCTGATATCCCCCCCCAGACCCCATATGATATTGCGTGAAATGGACAGCCCCAGCCCGGTGCCCCCGGTTTCACGGTTGCGGCTCTGTTCGGCGCGGACGAAGGGGTCGAACATGCGTTCCAGATCCTCGGTCGGCAGGCCGGGGCCATTATCCTCGATCAGCACGGTGACCGTATATTCCCCCGCGTCCCCGCCTTCGCCCTGATGGGGCGTATTGAGTGTGATCCGCACGCCACCGCCATATTTTACCGCGTTCGTCACCAGATTGTTCAGTGCGCGCTTGAGCGCGACCGGCCGCGCGCGGACATGCGTGTCGGGTATGTCGGCATGGGTGAAGGTGATCTCGTCCGCGACTTCGGGGTAGGTCTCGGCGGCTTCATCGGCAAGGGTCTGGAGCAGGGCGGTCAGGTTGACCCGCCCCATGGGTTCGCGCTGCGCCGCGTCGCGGCCAAAGGCCAGCGTCGCCGCCACCATGGCTTCCAGTTCATCCAGATCGGTGAGGATTTTGGCCCGCATCTCCTCGTCTTCCACGAATTCGGCCCGCAGTTTCAGCCGTGTGATGGGGGTGCGCAGGTCATGGCCGATGGCGGTCAGCATGAGCGTGCGGTCCATGAGGTAACGGCGGATGCGATGCGCCATGGTGTTGAAGGCATGGGCGGCGCGCGCCACCTCCAGCG
>NZ_BAIO01000498.1 GCF_000613305.1 Komagataeibacter kakiaceti JCM 25156 | reverse complement strand
GCCCGGTGCGCGACAGCCATGGCGACCGCCTGCGCCTGCCGTTCCGGATCTCGACGGGGCGGATCTGGCTGCGCGCGTGGCAGGCCACGGTGGGGCGCACGACGCTCTACCTGCTGGACACGAACGACCCCGACAATCCGGCCGACATACGCTGCATCACAACCCAGCTTTACGGCGGCGATGCCGAATTGCGGCTGCGCCAGGAACTGGTGCTGGGCATTGGCGGGTGGCGGCTGCTGCGCGCCCTGAACTTCCGGCCCGATGTCTGCCACCTGAACGAGGGGCACGCCGCCTTCGCCGCGCTGGAACGCGCGCGCGGGCTGATGGAGGATCTGGGCATCCCCTTTACACAGGCGCTGACAATCGCGCGCGCGGGCACGATCTTCACCACCCATACCGCCGTGCCTGCCGGGTTTGACCGGTTCACGCCGCTCATGGTCGCCAGTCACCTGTCCTTTTACGCCGCCAATGACCTGGGGGTGGATATTGCCGATGTGCTGGCGCTGGGCCGTGGCAACGCGGCGCGGCAGGATACGGAGGCCCCGTTCAACATGGCTTTCCTGGCCATGCGGGTCAGCAGTGCGGTCAATGGTGTCAGCCGCCTGCACGGGCAGGTCAGCCGCGCGCTGTTCAACCCGCTTTTCCCGCGCTGGCCACAGGCGCAGGTGCCGGTCGGTCATGTCACCAACGGCGTGCACATGCCCACATGGGATTCCGCCGCCGCCGATGCGATGTGGACCACCGCCACGGGCAAGGACCGCTGGCGCGGCGCGGTCGATACGGTGGAGCGTGACCTCCACGCCCTCGCCAGCCACGACCTGTGGCGCTGCCGCTGCCTGTCACGCGCGGCACTGGTCGATTTCATCACGACCAGCCACAGGGCGCGCGCGTGCTTTCATGGGGAGCGGCGCATGCAATGCCTGCCGCAGCCGGATTTTAAGCCCGATGTGCTGACCATCGGCTTCGCGCGGCGGTTCGCCACCTACAAACGCCCCGACCTGCTCCTGCACGATCCCGACCGGCTGGCCCGCATGCTGTGTTGCGCGGAACGCCCGGTGCAACTGGTGATCGCGGGCAAGGCCCACCCGCAGGACATGGCGGGGCAGGCGCTGATCATGCGGTGGATCACCTTTCTCCAGCGTCCGGACGTGTGCGGGCGGGTCACTTTTCTGGCGGATTATGACATGTCCATCGCCCGCCAGATGGTCGAAGGCGTGGATCTGTGGATCAACACTCCCCTGCGCCCGTGGGAAGCCTGTGGCACCAGCGGCATGAAAGTACTGGTGAACGGGGGGCTCAACATATCGGAACGTGACGGCTGGTGGGCCGAAGCCTGCGCGCCCGATGTGGGCTGGGCCATTGGCGACGACACCGCCACCACAACCGGCCCCCAGCGCGACGCCCAGGATGCCGAAAGCCTGTACGCCACGCTGGAGCGTGAGATCATTCCCCTGTTCTACCAGCGCGACGGCAACGGCATCCCGCAGCAGTGGGTGGGCATGATGCGCGAAAGCATGGCCCGGCTGACCCCGCGTTTTTCCGCCAGCCGGACGGTACGCGACTATACGCAGGGCTACTACCTGCCGTGGCGGGAGCCTACCGCACGCGGCTGGCCGATAACGGGGCGAAGGCGGCGGCGATCGTACGGTGGCAACAGGCGCTGGACGCTGGCTGGCAGGCCCTGCGCCTTGG
>NZ_BAIO01000499.1 GCF_000613305.1 Komagataeibacter kakiaceti JCM 25156 | reverse complement strand
CGCCATCAATCGCGCTGGACGGCCTGTTCCAGGCCATTGGCGAGGCCCATATCTACACCGACGCCAAGACCGCGGCCGACGCCATACCCGATGAAGCGCCCACGGACCTGCTGGCCGAGTACAAGCTGGCCCGGCTGCGCCCGGACTTCTCGCTCAAGGATTTCGTGGCGCAGCACTTCACGCTGCCTGAACGCAAGACCGTCTCCTACCAGCGCAGCCCCGATGAGAACGTGCGCGATTACATCAACGGCATGTGGGAAGTGCTGAGCCGCCCCCCCGATACGCAGGTGGCCTATTCCTCGCTCCTGGCGCTGCCCTATACCTATGTCGTGCCCGGCGGGCGCTTCAGTGAGCTGTATTACTGGGACAGCTACTTCACCATGATCGGGCTGTACGAAAACCAGAAGATCGACCTCATGCGCGACATGGTGCGCGACATGGCCTCGATGATCGACCGGTACGGCCATATCCCCAACGGCAGCCGGACCTATTACCTCAGCCGTTCGCAGGTGCCGTTTTTCTCGCTTATGGTTGACCTGCTGGCCATGCATGACGGCAGGTGGCCTATCTCACCTTCCTGCCGGAACTGCAGGCGGAATATGATTACTGGATGGACGGGCAGGATTCCGTGCCGCCGGGCGGCGCGTACCGCCATGTGGTCCGCCTGCCTGACGGCACGCTCATGAACCGCCACTGGGATGACCGCGACACCCCGCGTGACGAGAGTTACCCGCAGGACATCGCCACCGCCGCGCATTCCGGCCGCCCGAAGGAAGAAGTCTATCGCGACCTGCGCGCCGGGTCGGAAACGGGGTGGGACTTCTCGTCTCGCTGGCTGGCCGATGGGCGCACCCTGTCCACCATCCACACGACCGAACTGCTGACGGTGGAGCTCAACAGCCTGATCCCGCACCTGCAGCAGACACTGGCCCATGCCTATGACCTGAAAGGCAACAAGGAGAACGCCGCCCTTTACGCCCGTCTGGCGCAGGAGCGCATCGACGCGCTGCACCGCTTCCTGTGGGATGAACGGCGCGCCGCCTTCATCGACTATGACTGGAAAAAGGGGGAATCGACCTCCATCCTGTCAGGGGCCACGGTCATGCCGCTCTTCCTGCAGATGGCCACGCCCGAGCAGGCCAAGGCCGTATCGGAAACCGTGCGCAAGAACCTGCTCAAGATCGGTGGCCTGGTCGCTACCGAACGGACCAGCGGGCAGCAGTGGGATTCCCCCAACGGCTGGGCGCCGCTGCAATGGATGGCGGTCAAGGGCTTCAACCAGTACGGCTATGACACACTGGCAAGCGACATTGCGGCACGGTGGATGGGCCGCGTGATCGGCACCTATGAAAAATCCGGCGTGCTGCTGGAAAAATACGACGTGGTGAACCCCTATATCAGCCCCAAGGGCGGCAAGGGCGGCGGGGAATACCCGATGCAGATCGGGTTCGGCTGGACCAATGGCACGCTGCTTGGTCTCATGAACCGTTACCCGCAGAACGCGCGCGTGGTGCTTGACCGCAACCCGGCGGCTGACCAGCCATCACCCCAGCCGTTACCGCCCATGAACGCCTATGGCGTGCAGAGCGATGCCGATACCCTGAGCCGCTATGCCCAGCCGCCGGTTCCGCTCCCGCCGCTTCCCGTGGCCCCGACTCCGGCCCTGCCGCAG
>NZ_BAIO01000500.1 GCF_000613305.1 Komagataeibacter kakiaceti JCM 25156 | reverse complement strand
CCAGCAGGGCGGCCACGGCGGCGTTGCCGTTCCGGCCCAGCCCCACCACGCCATAATGGAAGCCGGAGAACAGGGTGGGGGGAAAGACGCCGTTCATCGCAGTTTCAGCGTGGCCAGACCACACAGCCCCAGCACGATGGACACGATCCAGAAGCGGATCACGATCTTGGATTCAGCCCAGCCCTTTTTCTCGAAATGATGGTGCAGCGGGGCCATCAGGAACACGCGCCGCCCGGTCCGCTTGTACCAGAAGACCTGGATGATGACGGAAAACGTCTCGACCACGAACAGGCCGCCGACAATGCACAGCACCAGTTCATGCTTGACCGCCACCGCCACGGCGCCCAGCGCGCCGCCCAGCGCAAGCGACCCCGTATCCCCCATGAACACGGCCGCCGGCGGGGCGTTGAACCACAGGAAGCCAAGCCCGGCCCCCACCAGCGCCGAACAGAACACCCCCAGTTCCCCCGTGCCGGGTACCGCGTGCAGTTGCAGGTAGTCGGCGAAGATGTGGTTGCCCACCAGATAGGAAATCAGCGCGAAGACAAGGGCCGCGATGATGACCGGCACGATGGCCAGCCCGTCCAGCCCGTCGGTGAAGTTCACGGCGTTGCCGAACCCGGTGATCGTGATCATGGCGAAAAGCGGAAAGGCGTAGCCAAGGGGCAGCAGCAGATCCTTGACGAAGGGAAAGGCGAGATGATTGGCCAGATCGGGCGGCATAAGGCTTTCCAGCCAGATTCCGCCGATCAGCGAGGCCCCGAATTCACAGCCCAGACGCATGCGCTTCGAAACACCATCGGTATTGCGGCGCGACAGTTTCAGGTAATCATCGGCAAAGCCCACCGCGCCGAAGGCCAGCGTGGTCAGCATCACCGCCCAGACAAACCCGTTGTCCAGGTCGGCCCAGAGCAGGGTCGAGCCGAACAGCGAGAGCAGGATCAGCACGCCGCCCATGGTGGGGGTGCCGACCTTTTCAATCAGGTGCCGCTCCGGCCCCAGCTTGCGGATCGGCTGGCCCTCGCGCTGGATGCGGCGCAACTGCGTGATCAGCGGGTTGCCCAGGCACAGGCTGATCAGCAGCGCGGTCAGGCACGCCGCCCCGGAGCGGAACGTGATGTAGCGGAACAGGTTGAGCACGGAGGTATGGGGAGCCGGGTGGTGCTGGAACAGGTCATACAGCATCAGGCCGGTCCCACCCGTGCTGTGTCCGTTTGCAGCGCCGTGACCACATGGCGCATGCGGCTGCCATGGCTTCCCTTGACCATGACCGTATCACCCGCGCGCAGGGCCGCGCGCACCAGGGGGGCAAGCTGTTCGGAATCGGGGGTCCATGCCCCCCGCAGGGAAGAAGGCAGGGTGTCGAAAAGTGTTTTCATATTCGGGCCGCAACAGAAGACGATATCCGCGTTCGCGCGGAGGGCAGGGAGAAGGGCTTGGTGTTCGTGCCGCGCGAACGTGCCCAGTTCAAGCATGTCGCCCAGCACGGCGATTCGCCGCCCGGTGGCGACAAGCCCAAGCAGGTCGAGGGCCGCACGCACGGAAGCTGGAGAGGCATTATAGCTTTCATCCAGCAGCGCAACCTTGTCCTGCATCACGCGCGCGATGGCGCCCCGTCCCGCGCCGGGGGCGAACGTGGCCAGACCGGCTACGGCATGGTCCATATCCGCATGGC
>NZ_BAIO01000501.1 GCF_000613305.1 Komagataeibacter kakiaceti JCM 25156 | reverse complement strand
CGATCGCTGCCGCAAGCCGTGCGCCATCAGCAGGCGGTGATGCGGGCGGGCGGGCCATCAGGCGACGGGCGGAATGTCGGGAAAGGGCATTTCATCACCACTCCAGTCATCCATCGCCCATTGCGCGCGCAGGTGACTGGCATGGGCCGCGAACGACCCGTCCACGATCGCGCCGCGCATCCCGCGCATGAGGCGCTGGTAATAGGCCAGGTTATGCCATGTCAGCAGCATGGGGCCGAGGATCTCGTTCGTGCGGAACAGGTGGTGCAGGTAGGCGCGGCTGTGGCGTGAACAGGCCAGGCAGTCGCAATGGGGCGAGATCGGCCGCGAATCGCTGGCGTGGCGCGCGTTGCGCAGGTTGAGCGTGCCCCGCTCGGTATAGGCGCGCGCCGTGCGCCCCGCCCGCGTGGGCATGACGCAGTCGAACATGTCGACCCCGCGCTCCACCCCGCCCAGCAGGTCATCGGGCGTGCCGACACCCATGAGGTAGCGGGGGCTGGCGTCGGGGATCAGCGGCAGGGTCACGTCAAGGGTGGAGAACATGAGTTCCTGCCCCTCCCCCACCGCGAGGCCGCCGATGGCGTAGCCCTCGAACCCGATTCCGGTCAGCGCCTTCACGCTTTCGGCGCGCAGTTCCGGCTCGGTGCCGCCCTGTATGATGCCGTACTGCGCATAGCCGGGACGCTGGATGAAGGCATCGCGGCACCGTTCAGCCCAGCGCATGGACATGCGCATGGATTTCGCAATCACGTCCGGTGGCGCGGGCAGGGCGGGACATTCGTCAAAACACATGCTGATGGTGGCATCGAGCGCATGCTGGATTCCGGTCGAGCGTTCGGGGGTCAGCCGGTGTTTCGAGCCGTCGATATGCGAACGGAAGGTCACGCCGTCCTGATCGAGCTTGCGCAGCGGACCGAGCGACATGACCTGAAACCCGCCCGAATCCGTCAGGATCGGGCCGGGCCAGTCCATGAAACGGTGCAGCCCGCCCAGTTCGCGCACCCGCTCCGCCCCCGGCCGGAGCATGAGGTGATAGGTATTGCCCAGCACGATGCCCGCGCCCGTGGCGCGCACGCTGTCCATCGTCATGGCCTTGACGGTGCCCACCGTGCCCACGGGCATGAAGGTGGGGGTCGGCACGCTGCCATGGGCGGTATCGAGCCAGCCCGCGCGGGCATGGCCCGCGCGCGCTTCGGCACGCCAGCGGAAAGAGGTCATGGCAGGTCTCCCTCGGCGCGATGCAGCAGGCAGGCATCGCCATAGGAATAGAAACGGTAGCCGCTGGCGATGGCATGGGCATAGGCCGCCTTCATGCGGTGGTAACCGCCAAAGGCGCAGACCAGCATGAACAGCGTCGAGCGCGGCAGGTGGAAATTGGTCAGGAGCATGTCCACCGCGCGGAAACGGTAGCCGGGTCGGATGAAGATGGCCGTCTCGCCATGAAAGGGATGCACGCGGCCTTCCTCATCCGTCGCACTTTCCAAAAGGCGCAGCGATGTGGTGCCCACGGCCACAACCCGCCCCCCCCGCCGCGCGCGCGGCGTTGATGCGCGCGGCCGCATGGGGGGAAATCGTGCCGCGTTCGGCATGCATGTGGTGGGCGGAAATCTGTTCGCTGCGCATGGGCAGGAACGTGCCCGCCCCCACATGCAGCGTCAGGGTCTG
>NZ_BAIO01000502.1 GCF_000613305.1 Komagataeibacter kakiaceti JCM 25156 | reverse complement strand
ACCCTGCCCGCGCCGCCCAGCGTCATCTCGAATCCACCCCGGCAATGGGGGGAGAACGCGCCCGTCATCGTGCTGCCGGACCCCGACATCATCGCGCTCGATCCGTGTTTCAAGGATCTGGTGTACGGCAACGCCAACCTGAAACTGGCATGGCGCGGCGGCGACTGGCTGGAAGGTCCGGCATGGAACAGCGAAGGCCGCTTCCTCCTGCTCAGTGACACGATCCGCGCGGTCCAGTACCGCTATCTGTGGGAAAACAGCGCCGTTTCGGTCTTTCGCGGCTATTCCTACAACAGCAACGGCAACATATTCGATGCCGAAGGCCGCCTGATCAGTTGCGAACACGGGATGCGCCGCGTGGTGCGCTGGGAACATGATGGCTCATGCCATGTTCTGGCCGACAGTTATGAGGGCGCGCCCCTCAACTCCCCCAACGATGTCGCCGTTCACCCCGATGGCAGCATCTGGTTTACCGACCCCGGCTATGGCGACACCATCGTCGAAGGCCACCCCGACGCACCGGGCGGCCCGACCAACCGCGACGGGGTGGAACGCTGGACACTCGATGGGGAAATCGTCACCCAGTTTGGCGGCCATAAACGCCAGCAGGACCACGTCTTCCGCATTGATCCCGTCACCGGGGTCCTGACCGCCGTCATGACCCAGCAGCAGGTGCCGGACCCGAACGGCATCGCCTTTTCGCCCGATGGCACGCGTGTCCATGTCATCTCGTCCGGTCCGGGGCCGGGGCAGAAAGGCCATGGGGGTGACCTGCGCATCCATATGGGCGATGTGCGCGATGGCGCGGTCAGCAACCTCCGCCTGTTCGCCGACATGATGCTTGAAGGCCACCAGATGGGACCGGACGGCATGCGCACCGACATTTTCGGCAATCTGTGGTGCGGGGCCAACGGGCCGCTCGGGCTGTGCGGCGTGGTGGTGTACAACCCCCAGGGCCGCATGATCGGGCGGCTGCGCCTGCCACGCGGGGTCTCGAACCTGACATTCGGCGGCCCCAAGCGTGACGTGCTGTTCATGTGCGCCGCCGATGCGCTGTTCACCCTGCAGGTCAACACGCAGGGCGCCGCCCCCTCCTGAAAGGGGTCAGGCCCCGGCCACTCCCTTGCCCACCATGTCCAGCGGGCGGACGAGACGGTCAAACATCTCCCCATCCACGAAGCCCGAGGCCAGCGCCGCTTCGCGCAAGCTGATGTCATGCTCCATGGCCTGATGGGCGATGGCGGAGGCGCGGTCATAGCCTATTTCGGGGCTGAGTGCGGTCACCAGCATGACCGAGCCCGCCACATAGGCGTCAATCCGCTTGCGATTGAGCCGCGTGCCTTCCACGGAAAAGACCCGGAAATTATGGCAGCCATCAGCCAGGATACGGATGGCGTGCAGCACATTGGCCACGATGACGGGCCGCATCACGTTCAGGTCCAGTTGCCCCTGCTACCCGCCAGCGCCACCGTGGTATCATTGCCCAGCACCTGCGTGCAGATCATCACCATCGCCTCGCACTGGGTGGGGTTGACCTTGCCGGGCATGATGGAGGAACCGGGTTCGTTTTCAGGCAGGTGCAACTCACCCAGCCCGCAGCGCGGGCCGGAGCCGAGCAGCCGCATGTCATTGGCGATCTTGAGCAGGGTGACGGCCACCCCGCGCA
>NZ_BAIO01000503.1 GCF_000613305.1 Komagataeibacter kakiaceti JCM 25156 | reverse complement strand
TGGAGGCCGAAGGCCATGCCCCCACGCCCATGGCCCGGCGGGACGGGGATGGTTCGAATGCGTGCTGCCCTGCGGGGCGGGCACGCGCTACCGCTACCGCATCGCCCCGGACATGGCGGTGCCGGACCCGGCGTCATGCCATCAGCCCGATGACGTGCATGGCCCCAGCGAAGTCGTCGATCCCGCCAGCTACGAATGGAAGCACGATGCATGGCGGGGCCGCCCGTGGCATGAAAGCGTCATATACGAAGTACATGTGGGCCTTATGGGCGGATACGCAGGGGTGGCGCGGGATCTGCCCCGCATCGCGGCCTGCGGGTTTACGGCCATCGAACTCATGCCGCTTTCGGAAATACCGGGCGGGCGCAACTGGGGCTATGACGGGGTGCTGCCCTATGCCCCGGAATCAGCCCATGGATCGCCCGATGCGCTCAAGGCGCTGATCGACCAGGCGCACGGCCTCGGCTCATGGTGTTTCTGGACGTGGTGTACAACCATTTCGGCCCGGACGGGAATTACCTGTCGGCCTATGCCGCCCCTTTCTTCCGTGCCGACCGGCAGACCCCATGGGGGGCGGCGATTGATTTCCGGCAGACGGCGGTCGAGAGCTTCTTTGTGGATAATGCGCTGTACTGGCTCATGGAATTCCGCTTCGACGGGCTGCGGCTCGATGCCGTGCAGGCGATTACCGAGCGCGCATGGCTCCAGCGCCTGCCCGCGCTGGTCCATGCCCACATCGAAAGCGGGCGGCATGTCCACCTGATTCTGGAAAACGAGAATAACGATGCCGGGCTGCTGCGCGCGGGCTACAGCGCCCAGTGGAATGACGACGCCCATAACGCCCTGCACGTACTGCTGACCGGGGAGGGGGAGGGTTATTACGCCAACTTCACCCCCGACCCCACCGGCGCGCTGGCCCGCGTGCTGGCGGAAGGGTTCGCCTTTCAGGGCGAGGTATCGCCCGTCACGCACACACCACGCGGCAGCCCCAGCGGGGATCTGCCGCCCGAGCGGTTCATCATCTTCCTGCAGAACCATGACCAGATCGGCAACCGCGCGCTGGGGGAGCGGCTGACCACGCTTGCCCCGCCACAGGCTTTGCACGCGGCCTACGGGCTTGTGCTGCTCTGCCCGCAGATCCCGCTGCTGTTCATGGGGGAGGAGTGGGGATCGCGCCAGCCGTTCCTGTTCTTCACCAGCCATACGCCGGAACTGGGCCGTATCGTGCGGGAGGGACGGCGCAGGGAATTCGCCGCCTTTTCCCATTTCGCGTCCGAAACGGCGCGCCACGCCATTCCCGACCCCAACGCGCCGGAAACCTTCACCGCCTCCCGCCCCGACATGGCAGAGGCGAGTGGCCCGGAACACCAGGCATGGCAGGCGCTGATCCGTGACCTGCTGGCGATCCGCCGCACCGAAATCACGCCCCGCATTCCCGGCGCGCGGGCAATGGGCGCGCAGGTTATCGGTGACAGAGCCGTGGTGGCGCAATGGCGCATGGGGGATGGCGCGGTGCTGCGCATCGCGCTCAATCTGGGCGACCAGCACGCCAGCCTGCCCGATGCGACGGACGAACGCTGGGCGAAGGGGCGCTGCCTGTATGCAATGCCGCCCCACGGCGCGGCCCCGCACAGTACCATCATCCCCCCCCACGCGGTCATGGCC
>NZ_BAIO01000504.1 GCF_000613305.1 Komagataeibacter kakiaceti JCM 25156 | reverse complement strand
GCAGGTGCGCAGGCTGCGCGAGCATGACCCCGCCATCTGCCTGCGCCTGTTCCGCTTCAACCGTGAAACGGGGCTGGCCATCGCCCTCGCCCTGCTGGCGGGCGCCCTTACGCGCTGAGATGCAGGATACGGCCCAGGAACCGGCGGGTCATGTCCATGCCCAGCAGGAAGAGCGCCGGATCGAAACGCGGCCCCTCATCACGCAGGAAGGCGTGCTGGGCGTTGAATTCATGCCATTCATAACGGGTGTCCGCCTGTTCCAGCGCCTCACGGATCGTCTGCCGCCCCGCGAACGGCACATGCGGATCCTGCCGCCCCCAGACCAGCATGACCTCACCCCGTAGCGCCGCCACCCGCGCCAGCGTGTCGTCATGCTGGCCATGACCGAGCGTGCGGGAATGAATATCGGTGGCGTAGAAACACACGCTTGCCCGCACACGGGAATCGAAGGCCGCGCGAAAGGCGAGATGCCCGCCAAGACAGACCCCCATCGTGGCCAGCGCGCCGGTGCAGTGCGGATAGACCGCCAGCCAGTCCAGCGCCGCGCGGGCATCGTGATCGTAGGCCGCCAGCGGTTTTTCATATTTCAGGAAATTGCCGCGATCCGTTCCGGGCCTGTCGTACGCCAGAACGGTACCGGCGGGTTCATATTCATGATACACCTCCGGCACGCACACAACGTAGCCCTGCCCCGCCAGCATCACCGCAAGCCTGCGGATCGGGGCCGTGACCTGATAGATTTCGGAAAAAAGGACAATCCCGGGAAAACGCCCCGCAATGGCGGGCCGGTGGATATGCATCCGCATCATGCCCGATGGCGTTGGGATATCGGCCGTCTCATCGGAATGGATAATCATGGCTGTGATCCTGTGTCGTGACGCAAAGGCGCACGATAACAGCTCAGGCGCGGCCTACCGAGGGAAATGGGTAAGGAAAATGTGTAATATCAGGTCTGAAATATAGGGCGTTTTTGTTCAATTATTGCGCAAAAAAGAGCTTCATGCGTTGACATATCCGTTCATCGACGTCCTGTATGGGGCATGATTTTGTTACAGAAACCATAATGTCATCGCTTTTTGCATTCTCCCTCGCCACGCTGGCGATCATCTCCGTCATCGTGCTGATCGCCCGGTTCAAGATCAACCCGTTCATCGTACTTTTCGCGGTATCGCTTGGGCTGGCGCTGTGCGCGGGCATGCCACCGCAGATGGCCATCACCTCGTTCGAGACGGGCGCTGGCCGCGTGCTCGGCCACGTGGCTACCGTGATCGCGCTGGGCACGATGCTGGGCAAGATGCTGGCGGAATCGGGCGGGGCGGACAGAATCGCCGTCACGATCACCCATCTGGCGGGCAGGAAACGCATTAGCTGGGCCATGATGGTCATCGGCCTGCTGGTCGGGCTGCCCGTGTTCTTTGAAGTCGGCTTCGTGCTGCTGATCCCGCTGGCCTTCACGCTGGCGCGGCGCACCAACGTGCCGCTGCTCATGCTGGCCCTGCCGCTGGGGGCCGCGCTGTCGGTCACGCACGCCATGATCCCGCCGCATCCGGCCACGTTGCTGGCGCTTTCGGCCTATCATGCGGATATCGGACGCACGATCCTGTGGGGCATCATCATTGGCACGCCCGTCGCGGCGATCGCCGGGCCGGT
>NZ_BAIO01000505.1 GCF_000613305.1 Komagataeibacter kakiaceti JCM 25156 | reverse complement strand
CTTGCGCTGTATGCGGCGGCCCCGGACCTGCGCCGCCGGGCGGGTGGAAGCGTGTTTCCCGAACTTGATACCGCAACCCTTGCATCGCTGGAACTATACCTGCCACCGCTGGCCACCCAGCGCGCGGTGGCGCGGGAGATGGATGCGCGGCTGGCGCGCATGGCGGAACAGGAGCGTGAACGGACGCGCATGAAGCGTTGCTGCGCGAGTACCGCGTGGCGGTCCGGCAGGCCGCCATGGATGGCCATTTGCCCGGGTGAGCCCGTGGGGCCATCTTCTATACCAGCTCTTTACGCTCTTCTGTCATAACGGACCGTACGTGACATGCGGCATATTCATATCAGGAAGGAACAGGACAGCCATATGGAAGAAAACCGGAGCCGGACCCAGTACATCGGGACCTTTATATTCGTATGTGCGGTCCTGCTGTTTTCCGCATGGATTGAACAGTCATTCCTGTTCGCCTTTGTATGGGGCGGGATCCTGAGCATCACCACCTATCCCCTTTATTATCGGCTGGGTGAGCGCGGCATGGGCGACAGGCTGGCGGCCGGGCTGATCGCATCGGGAATTTTCGCGCTGCTGGCCGTGCCCATGATCGCCATGGCGGTCCGGGCGGGGATGGAAGTGCCCTCGCTCATGGCATGGGGGCGCGACGCGCTGCATGATGGAATTCCCGTCTCGCCGCAGGTTGGGGAAATTCCCCGCATCGGCCCGCGCCTTTCGGCGCTGTGGCAACGCTACCTGTCCGATCCCGATGCGCTGCGGCACTGGACCGGCGTCGCCTCGCGCATGTTCGCGGCCAGCGACGGGCGGGCCCTGCCGCACCGGCTCATGGAAATGACGGAAACCTTCGTCATCGCCACGCTGTCCGTCTATTTCTACCTTGCCGCATCACGGACACTGATGGCGGACATCCGCGCCGTGGGCCGCCGCTTTCTGGGCGACCGGGCGCGTGATGTCATCCATAACACCGTCGGGGCGGTGCGCGGCACGGTCGCGGGGCTGGTGCTGGTGGGGCTGGGTCAGGGCGTGCTGGTGGGGGTTGGCTACTTCATTGCCGGTACGCCCCACCCTGCCCTGCTTACGCTGCTGACGGCGGTGGTCAGCGTCATACCCTTCTGTGGGCCGATCCTGCTCTGCGCCACCGTTGTCATGACATTTGCGACCAATGGCGTCACACAGGCCATCATTGTCGGGGTGATTGGCAGCATCGCCTATGGCGTGGGGGACCATTTCGTCCGGCCCAAGCTGATCAGCGGTAGTACCAGCATCCCGTTTCTGGCGGTGCTGACGGCCATTCTGGGTGGACTGCATGTATTCGGCCTGCTGGGGCTGTTCATTGGTCCGGCGGTGATCGCGGTCGCCCTTTCGCTGTGGCGCACGGCGGCGGAAGAAGAACGTGCCACGCGCTAGCGCCGCGCCATCCGCCGTTTTGCTGTCCCCCTCCGCCATCTGGCGTATTGCGGACCTGTTGCGTGGCAGTGTCCAGCCTGCTGAATACGGGCCGGTAATTCTGGCCTTTACCGTGCTGCGCCGGATGGAACAGGCCCGTGCCCGCCCGGCATCCATGCTGGCGGCGGTGCGGCAGGCCCCTGACAGGCTGGCGGCGTTCGAGGCACTGCTTGCCCGCCTGCCCGC
>NZ_BAIO01000506.1 GCF_000613305.1 Komagataeibacter kakiaceti JCM 25156 | reverse complement strand
GACCTGTGCACGCTCGACAGCCGGAACCTGTCGCTGCCGGGGCTGCGGGGCGACACCATCATGGACTCCCTCGTCTTTGCCCGCGCCACCCTTCCCATAAGCGATGTGCTGTGTGGGGGACAATGGGTCGTGAGGGAGGGCCATCATATTCACGAAGAACGCATTGCAACCGAATTTCACAGGGCCATCACGACCCTCCATTCCCAACGGAGCTCCCTGCCATGACCCCACCCGTCTTCAGCTACACACGCGGCACGGCGCCCGTACTTGTCACCCTTCCACACGCGGGCACGGCGCTCGCCCCCGGCATGGAAGAACGCATGACGCGCGCGGGCGGTTACTGCCGGATACCGACTGGTACATGGAAAAGCTCTATGCCCCGGCTGCCGATATGGGCATCGGCGTCATGCGCGCCAGTTATTCCCGCTACGTCATCGACCTCAATCGCGGGCCGGATGATTCCACGCTCTATCCGGGGCGGCCGAAAACCGGACTTGTCCCGGAACTGACATTTGACGGAACCCCGATCTATCAGCCCGGTCAGATGCCGGATGAAGCAGAAATTGGCGAACACCTGATCCGTTACTGGCAACCCTATCATGACGCGGTTGCCGAAGAACTTGCCCGGCTGAAGGCCCGATGGGGCTGGGCGATACTGTGGGATGGGCATTCCATCAAGACGGAAATCCCCCGCCTGTTCGAAGGCCCCCTGCCCGACCTGAATTTCGGCACGAACCAGGGCGCATCCTGCGCGCCCGATCTGATCAACGGTGTTGTCAATATTGCAGGCCACGACAGGGATTATTCCCACGTCGTCAACGGCCGCTTCAAAGGTGGCTATACAACACGGCATTACGGACAGCCGGAACAGGGTATCCACGCAATACAGCTTGAAAAAGCCCAGAAGATTTACCTTGCCCATGAGGATGAACCATGGCCGATCGATACGGCCAGGACACATAAAATATCAATATTGATCGGGAAAATGCTGCAACAGGCCATATCGTGGCGGCCTGAATAGGAAAGCCGTTCAGCAGCCGGAAACGTCCATTTTCCACTTTGCCATTACTACAAGATATTCGGCCATGACCGCGCCCCATCAATCCGGGCGCATCAAACATGCGGACCGCGACGCTGCCCGGTGATAAAAACATCACCGATCTCGCAGCGGTCTGCACCAGATGGGTCTGCAGGGCTCTCAGTCTCACGCCCGGAATCAACTGGTCGCGCTCCGCAAGCCGGAGAACCGTGGCGATCACCGCTTCCGACTGGCGCGCCAGCAAAATGAGATGCCAGCCACCCGGACCATGCGTGCCGCTCAACCAGTTCTTGGCGCTCCTCTCGCTCGCGCCTGTCCATCCCATCACCGTTTTGATCGCCTTGTGGCTCGACCCCAGTTCACCGCGCAAGGCATCCCCGATTTCGTGCGCAAATCTGTCCGGTCGCTTTCGGCGAATATTGCCCGCTTTAGGTAACATATTGCCTCTCCTTTCGGCTTAGGGTGCAAGGACAACGACACGCCGCACGACCCTTATGTTCGGAAATCAAAATGGTTATTGATTGGGACCAGCGTGAGACAGATAACGGTCAGCGGCTTCAGGCTGCCGCATATGTCCGTATGTCCACCGACCAGCAGGAGT
>NZ_BAIO01000507.1 GCF_000613305.1 Komagataeibacter kakiaceti JCM 25156 | reverse complement strand
TCCGTCTGGCCTGCGTGCGCGCCGATGACGGGCGTGCTGCCCGATTTCCGCCGTTATGGCGTGATCTTCTACGCGCGTTGGTCGCCTGAACGGCACGAAGGCATGCGCCTTCGTGTTCTTTTCGTGCCATGGGTTGACCATGATGCAGGGCTGTGCGGAAAGCGGGTTGGCCGTGGCTTGCCAAATGGGCAATCTTCGTGTTTGAGCGAACGGCCAAGGTGTGCAGGAGGCGTATTTGGACCAAGCGGTTAACGCGGCGAATCTCGGGGCCGCAGCGGGCGATCTGTCGATGTGGGCGCTGTTCATGCATGCGTCGATTGTCGTCAAGCTGGTAATGATGGGGCTGGTGACATGCAGTGTGATTGTCTGGGCGATCATATTCGATAAATTCACCACCATCCGCCGGGTCAACCGGTTGGGCAATGATTTCGAGGAACGGTTCTGGGCCGGTGGCAGCCTGGATGACCTGTACGATTCCGATGGCGCGAAACCGGTCCATCCCATGGCGGCGGTCTTTGGCGCGGCCATGGGGGAATGGCGGCGTTCATCACGCATTGCGGGGATCGACCTCGTGCATGGCGGGGTGCAGGACCGTGTCAACCGCGCCATGGCCATTACCATCACGCGTGAGATGGACCGCCTGAACCGGTGGATCATTTTCCTTGCCACCATCGGGCCGGTTGCGCCGTTTATCGGTCTGTTCGGCACGGTGTGGGGGATCATGCACGCATTCGGGTCCATCGCGGCGATGCATAACACCAACCTTTCCGTTGTCGCGCCCGGCATTTCGGAGGCGCTGTTCGCCACCGCCATAGGCCTTGTCACCGCCATTCCGGCGGTCATCGCCTATAACGTGATCAGCAACAGCATGAGCGTGTTCGAAGACCGTCTGGATGCGTTCGGCACGGAATTCGCCGCCATCCTGTCGCGCCAGTCCGAAGAAAGGGGTGCGTAAGCATGGGGGCGAGCCTGAGCGACCTGCGTGGGCGGCGGCGCAAGCGGCGGCCCATGGCGGACATCAACGTCACCCCGCTGGTGGACGTGATGCTGGTGCTGCTCATCATCTTCATGGTGACGGCCCCGATGATGACAAGCGGCGTGAACGTGGACCTGCCCAAGACCGACGCCGCCCCCGTCAATACCGACACCAAGCCCATTACGGTCTCGATCCGGTCCAACGGGGATCTGTACCTGGGTGATGAACCCGTATCGCAGGATGAACTGGTCGACCAGCTCAAGGCCGTGGCGCAGAACGACCGGGAACACCGCATTTTCGTGCGCGGGGATTCCCATATCGATTATGGCCGGGTGATGCAGGTGATGGGGCAGATCACGGCGGGCGGGTTCACGCATGTCGCCCTTCTCGCGCAGCAGCCGCCCGGCGGCGGCAACTGAACCCAATCTGATCGGGGAGCTGTCTGACCGTGGTGCCACCGCGTCGTTCCGAACGCATTCTCATGCGTCGCTCCGTTCTGGTCTCGGGCGGCCTGCATGTCGCCCTGCTGCTGGCGGTCCTGCTCAAGCTGCCCGTGCCGGTTCCGCAGGAACCGCCGCCGCCGCCCACGATCGAGATGGAATTCACGACCGATGGTGGCACTTCAGCCCCCCATAAGGCGACAAGCCCGCGCCCAAACCCGCGCCA
>NZ_BAIO01000508.1 GCF_000613305.1 Komagataeibacter kakiaceti JCM 25156 | reverse complement strand
GGCCCACGGCGGGCATGCGTGTTCATCGGCGGTTCATGCTGGTGTTCGTCGCGGCGTTCGCGTTTTCGGCGGGGCCGCTGGCCTGGCTGCTCTGCGCGAGATCCTGCCCCTGCGCGGGCGTGAATTCGGCATGGCCTGCTCCACCTGCGCCAACTGGGTTGCGAACATGCTGGTCAGCATCACGTTCCTGACCGGGGTTGAGGTGCTGGGGGTGGGGCGTGTCATGTGGGGCTATGCGACGCTGAACGCGCTGTGCATGCTGCTGGCGCTGCGCTGCGTGCCCGAAACACGCGGCATGACGCTGGAACAGATCGAGGCGGAACTCATGCGCGGCACGCCGCTGCGCGCGCTGGGCCAGCCCATCCGGCAGGGGCGATAGCCGGACCAGCCGTGGCGATGGATACAAAAAAACCCGGCGCAGCGCCGGGTTTTTCCGTATCTGGCCTGAAGGGCTGATCAGGCGGACTGGAGCTGGGCTTCGGCGAACTCGTAGTTGGCCAGCTTGTCCAGGTAGTTGACGATGTAGTCGGGGCGACGGTTGCGGAAGTCGAGGTAGTAGGAGTGCTCCCACACATCCAGACCCAGCAGCACCTTGCCATGGCCTTCGGCCAGCGGGTTGGAGCCGTTGCCGGTCTTGGTCACCTTCAGCTTGCCATCGGAGGCCAGCACCAGCCAGGCCCAGCCGGAACCGAACTGCGACGCGGCGGCGGCCTTGAAGTCGGCCTTGAACTTCTCGATGCTGCCGAAATCCTCGACCAGCTTCTTGGACAGGGAATCCGGGATCGCCCCGCCCTTGGGGGAGAGGTTGTGCCAGAACAGGATGTGGTTCCAGTGCTGGCCCGCGTTGTTGAACACGGGGGCGAGGTCGGGCTTGCCCTTGACCATGAGGATGATTTCCTCAAGCGACTTGCCCTGAAGTTCCGGCTTGGATTCGACAAAGCCGTTCAGTGCCGTCACATAGGCCTGATGATGCTTGTCGTGATGAAGTTCCAGCGTTTCCTGGCACATGCCACGGTTGGCAAGCGCATTATAGGCGAAGGGCAGGGACGGCAATTCGAAAGCCATGAACATTCTCCTGAAAACTGCAAGGGGCGGCGCGTGGCCGCCATATACAAATTGCTATGGGTGCGGAGCAGGTGCGTCAAGTGACGGACAGATGAGCGCGCCCCTCCATTACCTTCCGGCCCAAACGCCATGACCGGGCACATGGATGCATCCCGATCCGGTGCACCGGGCCTTTCCATCATGCGCGCGGCGCGCCGGGCCGACCCGGATCGCTTCTTCTGCGCGCTGTTCCTGCCGCCGCCCGCGCGTGAGGCGGCGATGGTGCTGATCGCCTTCAACCATGAGTGCACGCGGGCGGTGGCGACATCGGCGTCGTGGTCCGTCGCCGGCCCCATGGCCGGGCTGATCCGCCTGCAATGGTGGCGCGACGTGCTGGAAAGCGGCAACCCGCACCGCCACGATACGGCGGTGGCGTTGCTGGACCTGCTGGCGCGCGGGGTGGTCCCCCACGCGGTGGTGGAGGGCATCATTACCGCACGGGAATGTGAACTGGAGGGCTTGCCCGACCAGCCCGCCTGGCAGGCCACCATGCTGGAGGGCGCGGGCGGCATGCAGGTCGCCATGGCGCG
>NZ_BAIO01000509.1 GCF_000613305.1 Komagataeibacter kakiaceti JCM 25156 | reverse complement strand
CGCGCCGGGGGCGCAGTCCTCATCCGTGGGGCAGACATTGTAGTCCCCCAGCAGGACAAAATCCTGCCCGGCCTGAAGCATGGCGTGGGCATGGAGCGCCAGCGCGTCCATGAAGGCGAGCTTGGAGTCGTAGCCCACGCTGCCACCGGAATTGCCGTTGGGCAGGTACAGGTTGCCAAACACCAGCCCGCAGGTGCTGATTTCTACATACCGGGCCTGTGGCGGGTCGGTTTCCCAGCCGGGCAGGCTGTCATGGATGACGGTGTGCGGGTGACGGGTCAGGATGCGACGCCGTTATAGCTTTTCTGCCCCACCACCACGCTGTCGTAGCCCGCAGCCCTGAACGCCCCGGCGGGAAAGAGGTCGGTCGCGCATTTGATTTCCTGCAACGCCAGCACGTCGGGCCGTTCACGGGCAAGGTAGTCCAGCACATGGTCCTGGCGCTGGCGGATGGAATTGACGTTCCAGGTGGCGAATTTCATCATTCGACCGAGAAGCTGGTGCCACACCCGCACGATGACGCGGCATTGGGGTTGCGCACGGTAAAGTGCGCGCCCATCAGGCTGTCGTTGAAGTCCAGTTCCGCGCCCGCCAGCAGGTCCATGCTGGCCGGATCGACCAGCACGCGCGCCGTGCCCGCCGCAATCACGATGTCATCGGGCGTGCTGTCGGGCTCAAGGGCGAATTTATACTGGAATCCGTTGCATCCCCCCGCCAGCACCGACACGCGCAGCGCCGGTTCGCCCGTGGGGCCGGGGGTCTGTCCGTCCAGGATTTCACGCAGGCGTTTCGCCGCCGCGTCCGATACACGGAAGCTCTCTGTAGTCGGGGAGGGAGACGTGGACATCGGGTTCACCATGGTCTGTGGAACGCGCCGGGGCTGGATCATGTTGGCCACGGGCCGCGCGCGGGTTAGGATGGGCGACGGCATCACCACATGTCGCCGCATCCATGGCTGGGTCTTGATCCTATATGAATACTGCACCCTACGCTGTCCAGACCGCAACGGCCCGTGGCCGCCTCTATCCCGAGGCCGAAGCCCCCACGCGCAGCCCGTGGCAGCGCGATCGTGACCGGGTGATCCATTCCGCCGGGTTCCGCACGCTTCAGTACAAGACGCAGGTCTTTCTCAACCACGAAGGTGATTTCTTCCGCACGCGCCTGACCCATTCGCTGGAAGTGGCGCAGGTCGCCCGCTCCATCGCCCGCAGGCTGGGGCTGGAGGAAGACCTGACCGAAGGGCTCGCCCTGGCGCATGACCTCGGCCACACCCCCTTCGGCCATGCGGGGGAGGAAGCGCTTTCCGCCGCCATGAAGCCGTGGGGCGGCTTCGACCATAACACCCAGTCCCTGCGGCTGGTGACATTGCTGGAACGGCGGTATTTCGCCTTCGATGGCCTGAACCTGACATGGGAAATGCTCGAGGGGCTGGCCAAGCATAACGGCCCGGTGGATCATCCACCGCCTATGTGGCCGATTACGCGGCGCGGCACCGGCTGGAGCTTGACAGCTACGCCTCGGCCGAGGCGCAGGTCGCCGCCGTGTCGGACGATATTGCCTATCACGCCCATGATCTGGACGATGGCCTGCGCGCGGGACTCCTGCATATCGGGGAGCTTGAGGCCCTGCCGGTGGTG
>NZ_BAIO01000510.1 GCF_000613305.1 Komagataeibacter kakiaceti JCM 25156 | reverse complement strand
TATCCTGCTGGCGCTGGCCCGCGTATCGGGGGAAACGGCGCCTTTGCTGTTTACCTCGCTTGGCAACATGAACTGGTCGGTTTCGCCCACGGCCCCCATGGCCAGCCTGCCGGTCACCATCTACCAGTACGCCGGCGCGGCCTATGCGGACTGGACGGCGCTGGCCTGGACGGGCGCGCTGCTGATTACGGCGGGTATCCTCATGATCAACATAACCGTGCGGCTGGGGCTGGGACGTAACAGGAAATGAATATGACAGTCGCGGAAAAGAACCCGGCGCCCGCGGCGATTGCCGTGCGTAATCTGGATTTCTATTACGGCGCGAACCACGCGCTGCGGAACATCTCCATCGATTTCCCGCAGGGGCAGGTCACGGGCATGATCGGGCCTTCGGGCTGTGGCAAGTCCACCCTGCTGCGCGTGCTGAACCGGATGTACGATCTCTATCCCGGCCAGCGTGCGACGGGAGAGGTCATTTTTGATGGCTGCAACATCCTGGGGCCGAAGGTGAACCTGAACGTGCTGCGCTCGCGCGTGGGCATGGTGTTCCAGAAGCCCACGCCGTTCCCCATGTCGATCTATGACAACATTGCCTTCGGCGTGCGCCTGCATGAACGTCTGGACCGTAATGCGATGGATGCGCGGGTGGAGGACGTGCTGCGGCGCGTCGCCCTGTGGCCGGAGGTGCGTGACAGGCTGCACGATTCGGCCGCCGCCCTGTCCGGCGGGCAGCAGCAGCGGCTATGCATTGCGCGCACCATAGCCACCCGCCCCGAAGTGGTGCTGCTGGACGAGCCGACCAGCGCGCTCGACCCCGTCTCGACCGCGCGGATCGAGGAACTGCTCGATGAACTGAAGGCCGATTTCACCATCGCCATCGTCACCCACAACCTGCAGCAGGCCGCGCGCTGCGCCGATCAGGTCGCCTTCTTCTACATGGGCGAGGTGGTGGAGGTGGACAGTGCTGACCGCATGTTCACCGCCCCGCGTGAAAAGCGCACGCAGGATTATATTACCGGCCGCTTCGGGTAGGGGCGGCGGTCCGGGCTCCTTACACTTTGTAGCAAGTTTGCCCACATTGAACGCATCGCCTGCTATAGCGTTATCTTTACAGGCCTTGCATGACCTTCCGGGGGCAGGCAGGGTATGGCGTAAGTTATAACAGGAGTAGACTTGGTTCCCATGATGAAGAAAATGATTCTGGCCGCCACCCTCGTCGGTGGTCTGGCCGGCCTGTCCGGACAGGCCCTTGCCGCGCATCATGCCCCCCACCAGGGTCCGGGCTGCTTTCCCGGTGGTCCGGGTGGCTTCAATGGCATGCCGTTCCTTTCCAATGTCCAGCTGACCAATGCGCAGCAGAAGAAGCTCAAGGCCATCCTGAACGACAGCACCCCGATTTCCATGCTGACATGGAGCAGGAGCACCAGCTTCACAAGCAGATCCAGGACCTGCTGGCGACGCCGGGCAAGGTGGATGAGGCCAAGATCACCAGCCTCCAGCAGCAGATCGAGACCCTGCACCAGCAGCACGAGGCCGCGCACCTGCAGACGGCCATCCGCATCCATGACATCCTGACCGCGGACCAGCTCAACCAGATCCGTGAGACGCAGGACAAGGTCGCCAGCCTGCACGA
>NZ_BAIO01000511.1 GCF_000613305.1 Komagataeibacter kakiaceti JCM 25156 | reverse complement strand
CCCGTGGTGGCCCCCGTTTCCGGGGGTGACATTGGCATGGGCGGGCTGTATTGACGCCCATTGCCGGGCATGACGGCGTGCGTGCCCGAACAGTTTACCGTTGACCAAGGAGCAAGCCCATGTCCGCCGAGACAGAGGCCCTGAACGACCAGATCAAGCAGTCGGTGGCGCTGCTGAGGAGGCATCTTTGACTGGGATGTCGCAATCGACCGCCTCGCGGAACTGAACAACCGGGCCGAAGACCCCGAACTGTGGAACGATTCGGAAGCCGCGCAGAAACTCATGCGCGAGCGTACGATGCTGGCCAACCAGATCGAGGGCGTGCAGCGGCTTGAAACCGATGTGAACGATACGCTCGAACTGGTCGAACTGGCGGAAATGGAAGGCGACGAGGCCGTCGTGGCCGAGGCGGTCGGCGCGCTGCGCGCCCTGGCGGAGGAAGCCAAGCGCCGTGAGACGGAAAGCCTGCTTTCGGGGGAGGCGGACAGCAATGACTGCTACCTGGAAGTCAATGCCGGCGCAGGCGGGACGGAGGCGCAGGACTGGGCCGAGATGCTGCTGCGCATGTACACCCGCTGGGCCGAGCAGCATGGCTACAAGGTCACGATGATGGAAAGCTCGGAGGGTGAGCAGGCCGGCATCAAGTCCGCCACCATCCAGGTATCCGGCCCCAACGCCTATGGCTGGCTCAAGACCGAGGCGGGCGTGCACCGGCTGGTCCGTATCTCTCCGTTTGACGCGGCGGCGCGGCGGCAGACCTCGTTCGCGTCCGTCTGGGTCTATCCGGTGGTCGATGATTCGATCGAGATCGAGATCAACGAGGCCGACCTGCGGGTCGATACGTTCCGTGCCTCGGGCGCGGGCGGCCAGCACGTCAACAAGACGGAATCGGCCATCCGCATTACCCATATCCCCACGGGCATCGTGGTGGCCTGCCAGACCGACCGCTCGCAGCACCGTAACCGCGCCACCGCCATGACCATGCTCAAGGCGCGCATGTACGAGCAGGAACTGCAAAAGCGCGAGGCCGCCGCCGCCCAGACCGAGGCCAGCAAGACCGATATCGGCTGGGGGCACCAGATCCGCTCCTATGTCCTTGCGCCCTATCAGCTGGTCAAGGATCTGCGCACCAATGTCGAGAAAACCAATCCGGACGCCATTCTGGATGGGGACATTGATGATTTCATGGCCGCGGCCCTCGCGGCCCGTGTGGGGGCCACGCGGTCGGAAGCCAGCGCACAGGCCCAGTAACCGGCCCCGCATCCCTGTTTCACGCCCGCGGCCATGGTCGCGGGTTTTTTTTATGTTCCGGGTCGGATCATTGTTACGTAATAATAAATTTGTTTCGTAACTGCTGCATAACGTGCTTGACACGCATGGCCCGACCACGCCCAATTCAGGCTCTGGCAATCAATGGTGGGCAGGCCACGCGCGGGGTGTTGCGTGGCGGCGGGGAAACGGGAACGGCATGTGGTCTGACGAAGTAATGGGGATGGACTACGCGGCGCGGCAGCGGCGACGCACGCCGTATGTGCGTATTATTGGCGTGATCGTCCTCATCCATGTCGTCGCCGTGCTGGTGCTGGCCTACGGGCTGCGGCCCAAGGCCAGGCCCATGTTCCCCACCCCCTATCGG
>NZ_BAIO01000512.1 GCF_000613305.1 Komagataeibacter kakiaceti JCM 25156 | reverse complement strand
CAGGGCCTCGGCTGCCGTGTCATCCCAGTCCGCGGGCAGGGTAACGGAACGTGGTGCGTCGTCGGGGTCGGCTGCGGCCTCGACGGTGCGCATGCGCACGCCGTTCCAGTGGCTTCGTGCTGTCATGGCCCCTGTTTTACCGGGTGCGACAGGGCGGGCGGAACCCGTTCGGGCCGGAGTCGCAACTATACATCCCACTGGATACCGTGGATATGGGGGATAACTGGCGGGCGGTTCCAGAAGCGTCGCGTCCGGCGGTCCGCCACGGGTTTTTCCCGCCCCGATGCGCACGCGGTCGTGATCCGTCCTGCTTATGGGTACCCGGAAATGCGTCCCGTCATCGCCCCGGCGTCGGGCCGCGCGTTTCAGGGGGCACGGAGCCATGCAATCGATCCCGCAGATGTGAGGGAGCCATGCATATAATGCGCGTGGACCACGCGCATGGGGCGGATTAGGCTATGTGCATGGCAAATCTAGGCACCCGTATCTACACCCGATTCAAGGGGCGGCTGGTTGGCAAGGATGCCGATGGCCGCTGCTATTATGAGGCCCGTACCCTCAACCGCACCGGCGGCGGGGAAAAGCGGCATGAACGCTGGGTCATCTACCATAAGGGAGAGGACGCATCCGCCGTCCCGCCCGAATGGTGGGGCTGGCTGCACCATGTGGATGCGGAGCCCCTGCCCGAAAGCGCGCGCCAGCCATGGCAGCAGCCCTGGCAGCCCAACCGTACCGGCACGGCGGAAGCGTACCATCCTCCCGGCAGCGACTGCCAGGGCGGACAGCGGGCTTCAACCACCAGCGATTATGAGGCATGGTACCCCGAGGATGAAGTCCCGGGCGTAACCTGCTAGGGTGCGCCGTTGGATAATGGGGAATCTTAGCCATCATGGTTGCTGCTGTTTCAGGACGCGCGGGCCGTCAGCCGGGTGAACTTCTTGCCGGGTTCGCGGTGCTGGCGGTGCTTGCCGGGCTGCTGGCCTATGCCGTGGTGGACAAGGGCCGCCCCCATGAAACCGGCTACCGGCTGAACGCGGGATTTGCGCATATCGACGGCCTGTCCGTCGGGTCGGACGTCAGGCTGGCCGGAATTACCGTGGGGCAGGTGGTGGATGAGCGGGTTGATCCCCGGACCTACGCGGCGCAGGTGATCTTTACGGTGCGGCCGGACATAAAACTGCCCGATGATACGGCGGCCATCATCACCAGCGACAGCCTGCTGGGGGGGAAGTATATCGCCCTCTCACCCGGTGGGGACGAGAAGATGCTGGCCCCCGGCGGCACGATCGGCCAGACGCAGGGCGCGATCAGCCTTGAACAGCTCCTGAGCAAGTTCATCTTCTCCGTGACGGACACCCTGACCGCCGCCCGGCAGAACAGGGCCGCGCAAACGCCTGCTTCCGGCGCGGGAGACACGCCATGACGGAGGGCGCGCCCGACGGCGGGGCCATGCCGGCCCTATGGCCCCAATCCGATGGCACACCCATATCATGCCGCGACAAATTGCTGGTATTGCAGGAAAATCATACTGAATTGCAGGGTATTTTACGTGATGCGTTCGAGGATGCGATCCTGATGGGCGTGGATGAGGCGGCGATGCGCCGGATCCTGCACGATCTGGTCGACAGCCTGCGG
>NZ_BAIO01000513.1 GCF_000613305.1 Komagataeibacter kakiaceti JCM 25156 | reverse complement strand
CGGCAGGTCTGGCGTTCGAGGCGCTCAAGCGGGGCCGGGCGGAAGGGGCGGACCTGCTGCTGGTCGATACGGCGGGCCGCCTGCACAACAAGAGCGCGCTGATGGAGGAACTGGCCAAGATCATCCGCGTCATGCGCAAGTTTGACGAGACAGCGCCCCATTCCGTCCTGCTGGTGCTGGACGCCACCACCGGGCAGAACGCGGTGGAACAGGTGCGCGTGTTCAAGGAACTGGTCAATGTGACCGGCCTGGTCGTGACCAAGCTTGATGGTTCGGCGCGCGGCGGCATCGTGGTGGCGCTGGCCGACGCGTTCGGCCTGCCGGTGCATCTGGTGGGCGTGGGCGAACAGGCCGAAGACCTGCGCCCCTTCTCGGCCGAAGCCTTCGCCAAGGGGCTGGTGGGGGATTCGATCAAGGTCATCGACCGTGAGGAAGGGACGCCGGAAGGCGAGGCCGAAAAGGATCAGGCCGCCCAGCCGGAACACGACGCGCAGGCGGGCTGACCCCAAGAGTTCTGAATCATACGGAAGTTTCCGGTGAAGCTTTTTTCAGAAAGCTTCAGGTGCCGACATGGGGCGTAGCATAAAAAAAGGGACCATCGCAAGATGGTCCCTTTTTTCAGGTCAATGCCCGGCCCGATCAGATCGGCAGGGCGCGCTCGAATACGTTTTCCAGCGCCATGATGCCGGGCAGCGTCTTGCCTTCCAGCCATTCAAGGAACGCGCCGCCAGCACTTGAGATGTAGGAGATATGCTTCTCCACCCCCGCGTGACGCAGGGCGGAGACCGTATCCCCACCCCCGGCAATGCTTTTCAGCACGCCCGCATCGGTCAGTCTGGCCACTTCCGTCGCCACCGCGTTGGTCGCGGCGTCGAAGGGCGGGATCTCGAACGCGCCCAGCGGGCCGTTCCAGACCAGCGTTTTCAGCGTCGCGATCTTCTGGTTGATCAGCTTCACCGTTTCCGGCCCCACATCCAGCACCATCGCATCCGCCGGGATGGCGTCTACGGGTACGACGC
Source organism: Komagataeibacter kakiaceti JCM 25156 (assembly GCF_000613305.1). The sequence continues at coordinate 613 of NZ_BAIO01000513.1, read as the reverse complement.
GGGTGGGCACGTTGGCCTGGAAATCGGTCGCGGTCACGGCATCGACCGGCAGCACGATCTCGCAGCCCTTTTCCTTCGCCTTGTCCATGATCGCGCGCGCGGTGTCATGCATCTCCGCTTCCTGCAGCGACCGGCCCACGTTCACGCCCCGCGCGGCCAGGAACGTATTGGCCATGGCCCCGCCGATGATCAGCATTTCCACCTTTTCAAGCAGGTTGCCGATCAGGTCGAGCTTGGTGGAGATCTTGGCCCCGCCCACGATCGCGCCAACCGGGCGTTCGGGGTTTTCCAGTGCGATGTTCAGCGCGTTGAGTTCCGTCTCCATAAGCCGCCCGGCAAAGGAGGGCAGCAGGCGCGCCACCCCTTCGGTCGAGGCATGGGCGCGGTGCGCGGCGGAGAACGCGTCATTCACATAGTAATCGGCCAGGGAGGCGAACGCCTTGGCCAGTTCGGGGTCGTTCTGTTCTTCGCCGGGGTAGAAACGGGTGTTTTCCAGCACCACCACGTCGCCATCCTGCATGGCGTCAACGGCCTGCTGCGCCACCGGCCGATACAGTCCTCCACGAACGTGACCGGGCGGCCCAGCGCGTCGCCCAGCGCATCGGCGATCGGG
>NZ_BAIO01000514.1 GCF_000613305.1 Komagataeibacter kakiaceti JCM 25156 | reverse complement strand
GGCCCTGCGGGATGCGTTTGCCAGCAACCCGCATATCGCCCTGACCGAACTGCTGCACACCTTGGTGCGCGATGTGTACTGGCAGACATCGGGTGCGGATTGCCTGGAAGCCTATGTCCGGGAAATCCCGCTGCCGATCCATTCGCCCGACATGCCGGGCAGCCTTCCAGCTCATGCGCTGCGCCAGCGCAATGATGGCTGGAAGCATGATCTGCCGGATGACGAGGATGCGCTGTGGCGCTGGATCGACGGGCTGGACGATGCCAGCCGCATGGCTCTGCTGGCCCATTGCCTGTCCTTTGGGGTCAACGCGCTCTACGAGCGCATGCCCGCCTACGGCGCGGTGTCCCAGCGCAGCGTGACCGAGCGCCTCAAGCGGGCGGATCGTCTGGCATCGGCCCTCAGCCTTGATTTGGTCGAGGCGGGCTGGCAGCCCACGGTCGAGAACTATCTCGGCCGGGTGACCAAGGCGCGTATCCTGCAGGCAGTGCGGGAAGCACGCGGTGACGAGGCGGCCGAGCGCATTGCCCACATGAAGAAGCCCGACATGGCGCGCGAGGCCGAGCGGCTGCTGGAGGGTTCGGGCTGGCTGCCCGAGGTGCTGCGCACGATAGGGCGGCCAGATGACACCCCTGCCGAAATGCGGGGAGCGGGCGAAGGCGTGGAGGCCATCGCCGCAGAGTAGCGCAATGGATTTTTGGAATTGTGAGACAGCGGCTTCCGGTGCCCGGAAGCCGCTTTTTTCATGTCCGGTGTCCCGGAAAGAGGGAGAGGGCGGCTTCGCCTTGGGTGCCGAATAACCGGCATCAGAGGAGAGTTTTCCATGACCACAACCACCATCCTGCCCCCTGCGTCCCGTGGCGCCGCGTCCGGCGGCTTCCGGATCGATCCTTCGCGTGGGGAGCGTAGCGCCCGCGTATCGTCCGAATGGTTCTCGCGCCCCGATGACGAGCGGTATCTCTCGCTGTCAGATCTGCACGCTGCGACCCTAGCGCGTGCGGATCGGGTCACCGCGCGCACCGTCGAAAGCCGTGCCATTCGCGTGGAAGCATCGCGCGACAATGCCGAGCGCCTGACCCTCACCGTACTGGGGCAGAATGACCCGATCGCGCCCACACACTGGTCCTTCGGCCAGATGTGCAGCCTGGTCGGCGCGCCATCGTCATATCTGCGCAATCTTCCGGCCCCACTGGCGGCGATCAATCTGCAGCACGGACTGCTGTCGCACCGCGCCGAACTGGTCAAGACGCTGGAAACCGAAGACGGTCGGGTGGAACTGCGCGCAGTGACCGGCCCCGATTACGGCCGCATCTGGGATCATGAACTGGTCGGCGCGGTGCGCAAGATCGCCGGTGACGGCACAGGCGATACCAACTGGAAGGTGCCGGGTGTCATCGACTGGGCCACCATGACCCATAATCCCTATGTCGATATCACCAAGGAGACTACGACGCTCTACGCATCGGATCGCGATGTGTTCCTGTTTCTGGTCGATGATACCCATCCGATCGAGGCGGGCCGCCTGCCCAACGGCGACCCCGATCTCTATTTCCGGGGCTTCTATGCCTGGAATTCCGAAGTCGGCAGCAAGAGCCTCGGCATAGCGTCATTCTATCTGCGCGGAGT
>NZ_BAIO01000515.1 GCF_000613305.1 Komagataeibacter kakiaceti JCM 25156 | reverse complement strand
GGCGAACATGCGTACCAGTGACCGAAACCCCCGACGGCACGGGACCGTTGAGGAACGAGACCTCCGTCTGCGCCTGCCCGCCCAGCGCGCGCACGGCCCCCACGGTCGCGCGCTTGAAGCGTTCAGCCATGCGGGCTTCGTTCTCCGCCGCAGGGGAGGGAGGGGTTTTCCTGTTCTCTCGCATACCTGGCCCGTGCCCTGCCATCAGCCCTGGGCGCCAGCGGCTGTCGTTGAAACAGCGCTGGTAATATTCCGCCACGGTGGGGCGTTCCGCCTCATCGCATTTGTTGAGGAAGGTAACGCGGAAGGCGAAGGCGAGATCATTAAAAATACGGAAGTTCTCGGCCCAGCTAATGACCGTGCGCGGTGACATGACGGTGGAAATATCCCCCGCGATGAAGCCCGAACGGGTCAGATCCGCCAGCGCGACCATGCTTTCCACACGCCTGCGCCCGGCTTCATCCTTGGTGGGGTCGATATTCATGCGCGCCAGCACGATGGCGGTTTCCTGCGCGTGCGGCAGGTAGTTGAGTGTGGTCACGATGTTCCAGCGGTCCATCTGGCCCTGATTGATCTGCTGGGTGCCATGGTACAGCCCGGTCGTATCGCCCAGCCCGACGGTGTTGGCCGTGGCGAACAGGCGGAAGAAGGGATGCGGGCGGATGACGCGGTTCTGGTCCAGCAGGGTCAGATGGCCTTCCACCTCCAGCACGCGCTGGATCACGAACATCACATCGGGGCGACCGGCGTCATATTCATCAAACACCAGCGCGCAGGGGTGCTGGAGGCCCCACGGCAGCAGGCCCTCGCGGAACTCGGTGATCTGCTTGCCATCCTTCAGCACGATCGCGTCCTTGCCGATCAGGTCGATGCGCGAGATATGGCTATCGAGATTGATGCGCACGCTGGGCCAGTTCAGCCGCGCGGCCACCTGCTCGATATGCGAGGACTTGCCCGTGCCGTGATAGCCCTGGACCATGACGCGACGGTTGAAGGCGAACCCGGCGAGGATGGCCAGCGTGGTGTCATGATCGAATTTGTAGGCCGGGTCGATCTCGGGCACATGGTCGGTCCGCACCGAAAAGGCGGGCACCTGCATGTCACTGTCGATACCGAACACCTCACGCGCGGACACGACAAGATCGGGGGCCGAAACAGCCGAGATGGCGGGTAATGGCGTGCCGTTGGCATCCACTGCGGCGGTAGTCAGGTCAGCGGGTTCGTTCATCTGCTTTCTTGTCCGTCACTTCGTCTGTTCTGGCCCGGCCGTGGCGGCGCGCCCGGTGGGGCCTCAAGTATAGGTAGGTACGCAACGATCGGCCAGTGCATGACTGCCGGGGCATGACCACCGGTGCGTGACCGGCCCCGCACGCCCATGGTCAGGCGCTGCGGGCCATGCCGTCGCGCTGGCGGTTGCCCACAAGGTGCGCGCGCACGGTGGTGTAGGCGATATTGATGCCCTTGAACCGCTCCTCCGCCCTGCGGTCGCCGCCATTGGCGTCCGGGTGATGCTGGCGCGCCAGATCCTTGTAACGCGCCTTGAGTTCATCAAGTGACACGGGCCAGCCAGATCCAGCACGCCCAGCGGATATTTGAGCGCATCTGGCGCTTCGG
>NZ_BAIO01000516.1 GCF_000613305.1 Komagataeibacter kakiaceti JCM 25156 | reverse complement strand
CTGCTGCGCGGGGTGAACGACACGCCCGAAGCGCTGGAAGACCTGCTGCGCGCGCAGGTGGCCGCCCGCATCCGCCCCTATTACCTGCACCAGCTTGACCCCGCGCCCGGCACCGCACGCTTCCATGTGCCATACGCGAGGGGCAGCGCCTTCTGGCCAGCCTGCGCGGGCGGGTGACGGGCATTGCATGGCCCACCTATGTGCTGGACATTCCCGGTGGCCACGGCAAGGTGCCCATTGCGCCGGATTACCTGCACACCGGCCCGGACGGCTACCTGCGCGCCCGCGCGCCCGATGGCACGATCCACCGGCTCGCGCGTGAACGCGGCTGAAAAAACAGCCGCAAACCTTGCCCTTCCGCGCCGGGGACGCTAGAAGCCGAACCGCCATACTTCCCACAACCAGACAGGGACCACCATGAAGCAGCAGGCAAACCTGATCCGTGCCGGGCAGGTCATCGAGCACGACGGCCGTCGCTGGACGGTCCTGAAACAGCAGATCATCACGCCGGGCAAGGGCGGCGCGTTCATCCAGGTGGAGATGCGCGACCTCAAGACCGGCAACAAGACCAACGAACGCTGGCGCACCGCCGACACCGTTGAACGCCTGATGACCGAGGAGAAGGAATACACCTACTCCTACATGGACGGCGACAACATCGTGCTGATGGACCCCGAGACGTTCGAGCAGCTTCTCCTGCCGCTGGAACTGCTGGGCGATCAGGCCCCGTTCCTTCAGGACAACATGACGCTGGTGCTCAACCTGGTGGAAGGCGACCCGGTTGGCGTGGTCCTGCCGCCGCAGGTCACGCTGGAAGTGGTCGAGGCCGACCCGGTGGTCAAGGGCCAGACGGCCAGTTCGTCCTACAAGCCCGCCCGCCTGTCCAATGGCGTGAAGACCATGGTGCCCCCCTTCATCGAAGCGGGTGAGCGCATCGTGGTCCGCACCGAGGACAGCACCTACGTCGAGCGCGCCAAGTCCTGATCCCGCCCGCCATGGCGGGGGGTTCACGCCCCCCGCATGGCCGGTTTTTCCAGCCCCTACCCCATTCCCGTTCCACCGCCGAACCAGACAGGACCGAATCACCGTGGCAATGCGACTCTCTCCCCATATGACGGTGATGCAGAACGCTGCCCAGAAGGCCGCACGCCGTCTTCTGCGTGACTTCAATGAAGTCGAGCAGCTTCAGGTCAGCATCAAGGCCCTGGCGATTTCGTGTCGCAGGCCGACCTGCGGGCCGAAACCACCATCCGCGAGGAACTGGCCCGCGCGCGTCCCGGCTATGCCTTCCTGATGGAGGAAAGCGGCGCTTCGGGGAACGAGGGGTGGACATGGCGCTGGATCGTGGACCCGCTGGACGGCACGACCAACTTCCTGCACGGCATCCCGCACTGGGCCATCTCGATCGGGCTGCAGCGCCGCCTGCCCGATGGTACGATCGAGATCGTAGCCGGGCTGGTCTACAACCCCGCCGCCAATGAGATGTTCTGGGCGGAAAAGGGCGTGGGCACGTTCCTGAACGACCGCCGCCTGCGCGTTTCCGCCCGCCGTTCCATGCACGAGGCGCTGTTCGCCACCGGCATCCCCTTCGCCCGGGTTCCGGCGCGCGCGCG
>NZ_BAIO01000517.1 GCF_000613305.1 Komagataeibacter kakiaceti JCM 25156 | reverse complement strand
CCCAGAAGCGGGCGCGGTCGGTCAGCATGCGCCCGGCCGACGCGGTCATGCGCACGCGGACCTCGACATGGTGCAGGTCATCGCTCAGCCGGATGGAATCGACCGTGCCAAGCGGCACCGCCTTGTTCTTGATCTCGGTCTGGCCACTGACCAGCCCATCCGCCGTATCGAAGGTTATGACAATCAGCGGCCCGCGGCCCGTCAGCCCGCGCCAGCCCAGGTACCCCGCGATCAGGATGGCGACGATCGGCACCAGCCAGACAACCGAGAAACGGTACCGTCGCGTCCGGGCCTGTGGCGGAACACCCTGCTGATCATTGGAAAGGAAATCGTCATTCACGCCTGGTCTGGCTCCATGCTGGCCGGGGAAAGGGAAGACGGAGTGGCATGGACCACCTGCGCGCGCAGCACGGCAGGCGGCAGGCCGTCCGGAACGGGGCCGTTGCGGCCAGCCGCGTCCCACATGATCCGTGGGTCAAAGCTCCACGCCGCCAGCAGGGTCAGCACCACCACGGCGGCGAACGCCACCATTCCGGCATTGGCCGTGACACTGGCCATGGCGTTGAAGCGTACGACCGCGACAAGAATGGAAATCATGAACACATCGATCATGGACACCGCCCCACCATATCGACCACCCGGAACAGGCGGGTCCGCGCGACCAGATGCCCGCGCGCGCCGCGCCATGTCTGGGCGATCATCCACCCAAGGCTGAGGATCTTGAGCATCGGCACGGTGATGGAGGCGAAGAACACCAGCAGCGAGAGCGGGATCATGCCATCCATCCACAGCTCGATCGCGCCTTCGATAATGGTGTGCCCGCCACCGCCGCCCATGCGCAGGAAAGTCATGACCGGATAGAGATTGGCGGGAATGTAGAACACGATCGCCGCGATCAGGAAGGCGGTGGTGCGGGCCAGCGTCTGCGGCAGGCGACGCCAGACCCTGTGTTCGCAGCGCGGGCAGATCCCCACGCAGCTCAGGTTGGAGACGGGGTGCGACAGTTCGCCCACCAGCCCGCACGCCGTGCACGCCACCAGATGATCGACGGGTGGCATGGGGATGTCGTCAATATGCACGTACGCGACGGCCACCGCCTCATCCCCTTCCGCGCGGGTCAGGGAATCGATCCGGCGGTGCCGCCAGATCATGTCGGTATCCAGTGTCGAATCCGTGGCCGCCATGGTCAGCATCAACGCGCCGATCAGGTACACGGCGGGCCCCACATCCACATGCGCCATGTCCGTCAGCTTGGTGTAGGCGACGAAGATGCCCAGAATATAGACCTCGACCATCGACCACGGCCGCAACTTGTCATACCAGACAAGGATGCGCGGCCCCCAGTCGGGCAGTTGCGGGCGCGCGCCGCATACAGGATGGCGAACATGAACCCGATGGCCACGGCGGGGGCGAGCACCGTGACCGCGCCCACGAGGATCCCGGCCTCCCCCCATCCTTCATGCATGAGTTCCATCGGCCCGGTCAGCAGGTCCACGGTGCGTTGCCTGCCGTACACGTCCAGCGTCATGAGCGACGAGGCCAGGGCCGCGAAATAGAACGCGGCCGAACTGATGCAGAACGCCAGCGGGGCCGCCAGCGGGGCCGTGCGCCG
>NZ_BAIO01000518.1 GCF_000613305.1 Komagataeibacter kakiaceti JCM 25156 | reverse complement strand
GTAACCGCCAGGCCCGCTTTCGTGGCGGCATGGCGGAACGCGGCCTCCGCCAGGGGGGAGCGGCAGATATTCCCCATACAGACAAACAGGACGGCGGGAGACGGTGTCATTTATCCTCGGGACCGGATGGTGGATGATGGCATGAGGTTACATTCCCTGTATCCAACGCCCGGCCCGTCGGGCCGTCTCCCCTGAATGGACAGGCGGGAGACAGGCCCGCACCGGTCGGAACCGCCAGCATGTCAGTTTCCGGCGGGGTCGTGTTCGGGAAATTTCTGCTTCAGCAGGCCAAGCGTCTCGGCAATCAGCTCGGCCGGCGTGGCTTCCAGATGCACAACGATCGGATGCTCGTCCGGTGTGGGGGGTTCAAGCGTGGCGAGCTGGCTGGGCAACAGGCTGGCGGGCATGTAGTGCCCCCGCCGCCGCTTGAGCCGGTCGTACAGCGTATCCTCGGGTATTTCCAGATAGACGAACACGATGCTGCTGGCCCCATCGGCGCGCAGCATGTCGCGATAGGACCGCTTGAGCGCCGAACAGGTCAGGATACCGCCCTGCCCCGACGCCACGCGCTTCAGCAGCCAGGCATGGCAGGCTTCGAGCCATGGCCTGCGGTCGGCATCGGTCAGGGGAATACCGGCGGACATTTTGGCCACGTTGGCCGGAGGATGCAGCAGGTCACCTTCCTGATAGGGCCAGCCCAGCAGGTTGTGCAGTCCTTCCGCCAGCGTGGTCTTGCCGCAGCCCGACACACCCATGATCACGATAACCCGGGGCTGGACGCCTGGTCGCTCAGTTCCCGCCCGGTCATGACGCACGCAGCCTTTGCAGTCCGCCCGCCGTGGCCACGATCACTTCAGACGTGCGGCCAATGAACAGCCCGGTCTCGATCACGCCCACCACCCGGTCAAGCTGGAGCTGGAGCTTTCCCGAATCCGCGATCTCGCCAAAATGACAGTCCAGGATCATGTTGCCGCCATCGGTCACGAATACGTTGCCGCTGCGGTCAAGCCGCTGCGTCACCCGCGCGCCAAGGGCTTCAAGATGGCGGGCGGTGCTGGTCCAGCCAAAGGACGCGACTTCCACCGGCACGGGCACGCGCCCGCCCAGACGGTCCACCAGCTTGCTGTCATCCACCACAATCACGAACCGGCGCGATGCCGCGGCCACGATCTTCTCCCGGAACAGTGCGCCCCCCAGCCCCTTGATCAGGTTGAGGGTGCTGCGTTCGACCTCATCCGCGCCATCAATGTCGATATCAATGACAGGATGGGTGGCGAACGTGACCAGTTTGATCCCGTGTGAACGCGCCTGCTCGGCCGAATGTTCCGAAGTGGGGATGGCGCAGAACCGCAGGCCATCCGCCCAGCGGCGACCCAGCTCCTCGATCATGAAAGCGGATGTGGTGCCCGAACCCAGACCGACCACCATGCCTTCCTTGACCATGTCGGCGGCCTCGATCGCCGCCTGCCGCTTCAGTTCCGCCCTCGGGTCCGCGTTATGCGTGGACATGCGCTGTTTCCTCTCCTGCGGGACATTTCTTTTACCGGGTGTCCCGTCTTTTGTTATTTGTTCTGATGCGTATCACCGCCCGTGCGGCGCATCACGCATTTA
>NZ_BAIO01000519.1 GCF_000613305.1 Komagataeibacter kakiaceti JCM 25156 | reverse complement strand
GGCCACCACCCGGTTCGTGCTGGACGAAGCCGACCGCATGCTCGATCCCGGCTTTGCGGAGGAGATGCTGGCTCTTGCCGCCGTCCTGCCGCCCCGGCACCAGACCCTGCTGTTTTCCGCCACCATGCCCCCCGCCATGAGCGCGCTTGCCGCGCAACTGCTGCACCGGCCCGAACGCATCAGTATCGAGGTGGAATACGCCCCCGCGCCCCGCATCGCGCAATATGCCATTTTCGTGCCCATGCGGCACAAGACGGAAGCCACGCTGGCCTGCCTGCGCCATTACGGCATGCAGCGGGTGATGGTGTTCGTGCGCACCCGGCAGGAAGCGGATGGCGTCGCGCGCGCCATTTCCGCGCTGACCCCGGCCGTGGCCATTCATGGCGACCATTCACAGGCGCGGCGCGAACGCATGCTGCGTGACTTCCGGCAGGGCCGCGTAGGGGTTCTGGTAGCGACCGATGTGATGGCGCGCGGCATTGATATTGATGACATTGCCCTGGTCATCAACCACGACATCCCCCCGTGCCCGAAGCCTATGTACACCGGATCGGCCGCACCGCGCGTGCGGGCCGACGCGGGGTGGCGGTGGCCCTGTGCGCGCCGGAGGAACGCCACGCGCTGAAGGAAATCGAACGCCTGACGGGCCAGCGCATCCGCATCGCGCCGCTGCCGGAATAACCTGATAAAAACGCGGGAAATTTTCGGGTGTCTCTTTTCCAGCCAGACACCTTACCTATGATCTGGAATCCCGCATGGCCGGAGCGGGAAAATCGCGCGTCGGATCGACACAGGCAGGCATTTTGCGCCGGACTTCATGAAGTCCGGTCATATCTCCGTCATGCGCCACTGTTTGTCATGTCCCGCCCCGCCCGATGCCCTTGCCGTGGGGGGCAGGCTGGATAAACTGCGGTTCATGATGAGTGTGGATGCCATGCATCCGCAGGGCCACGCGCCCTGCGGGCCAGAGGGACTGCCCGTGGCATGACATGCGGCCGATGGACAAACGCCTGCCGGTGCGTGTGGCGCGCCCGACCCGTTTTCTTGACCGCCTGCCGCCACCGCCCCAGGCCCTGCCGCGCTGGAAAATCGGCATCACCCCGCCCGATCTCTCCCCATGGATACGGGGGAATTGCGGCATCCCCGGCGTCATGCATTACGAGGGACGCGGCCCCGGCCCGCACACCGTATGTGTCAGCCTGATCCACGGCAATGAATTCGCGGGCGCGATGGTGCTGGACCAGTTGCTGCGCGCGCGCGTGCGCCCCCGTCGCGGGCGGCTTTCGTTTATTTTCGCCAATCCGGAAGCCATGCACCAGTTCGATCCGCATGACCCCACGCGCGCGCGCTGCGTGGATGAGGACATGAACCGTGTCTGGTCCCCCGCCACGCTGGAGGGCGACCGCAATTCGCATGAACTCGACCGCGCACGCACGCTGCTGCCGGTCATCCTGACGGCGGACAGGCTGCTGGACCTGCATTCCATGCTGTGGCCGGGCGACCCGCTGCTCCTGTCCGGCCAGTCGGGTCCGGGGCGGGTGATGGCGCGCGGCATAGGCGGGGTAAATATCAGCGTGGCCGATGGCGGGCACCGGAACGGATGCAGGCT
>NZ_BAIO01000520.1 GCF_000613305.1 Komagataeibacter kakiaceti JCM 25156 | reverse complement strand
GCCAGGCGGCGAAAGCCTGCCACCGGGTCAGGCCTCCACCCCCGATCCGGCCCGGCGCGCGCATTCCGAACCCCCACGTCCCGAATCCTTGCGGCAGGGAGTTGCTGACCAATGACGACCGACCAGGCGGCACAGCCGCGCCCCGTTGTCCTGCTGGTGGATGACGAGGCGGAGATCCTCGTCGCCCTGACGGACCTGCTGGAAGACACCTTTACCGTGCTGTCCACCACGTCCCCCCTCGCGGCGCTGGAAATCCTGTCCACGCGCAATGATGTGGATGTGATCGTGTCCGACCAGCGCATGCCTGAAATGGGCGGCGATGTCATGCTGGCGCGCGCGCGCGAAACCTGCGACGCACAGGCGATCCTGCTGACGGGCTATGCCGATATTGGCGCGGTGGCGGCGGCGCTCAATCAGGGGCGCATTTCGTTCTATTCCCACAAGCCATGGGATCCCGACGCCCTGCGCGCCATGATCGTGCAGGCGGCGGATTACCACCGGCTGGAGCGTGAACTGCGCACCGAACGCATGCTGCTGCATGGGCTGCTGGACAACCTGCGCTCCGGGCTGGGGTTCAAGGACGCGCAGGGCCGCTTCATCCGCATCAACCAGCAGGCGGCCGATTTCTATGGCCGCGACATCGCCGCCTGCCTTGGCCAGACGGAGGAGGAACTGTGCGACGCCGAACTCCTGCCCGTCATCCGTGCGGCGCAGGACCGCCTGCGGGCCGAGGGCCGTGACGAGGAGACCCTTGAACTGCCCGCCCATATACGCGGCGGCGCGCAGGGGCGCTGGCGCGAGATCACCCGCGTGGTGCTGGGCGCGCTGGGGGATGGCACGGCCGGTTCCGTCGTGATCAACCGCGACATCACCCGCCAGCAGGAAATGGCGGCCCGGCTGCGGCAGGCGGAAAAGATGCAGGCGCTGGGCACGCTCGCGGGTGGGATCGCCCATGATTTCAACAACCTGCTGACCGCCGTGCTGGGCTCGCTTGAACTGGTGCGCGACCTGGGGCCGGAAAGCGGGCCAATGGCGCGGCTTCTGGACAATGCCTCCGCCGCGGCCCAGCGCGGGGCTTCGCTGACACGGCGGCTGCTCAATTTCAGCCGCCCGCGCGACCTGAGCCTTGAACCGGTGGATGTGAACGCCCTGCTGCACGGCATGAAGGATCTGCTGGCGCAGACCGTGGTCTCCCGCCAGGGCAAGGATGGCGGCGCGCCCTGCACCATCGTGGTGGATACCGCCGCGTCGGAGGGGAGCCTGCCGCCGGTCAGCACGGATGCGGGCCAGCTTGAACTCGCAGTGCTCAACCTGTGCATCAACGCGGTGGACGCCATGCCCGGCGGCGGCGTGATCCGGGTTTCCACCAAGCTGAAGCGGGTGAAGGAAATCGTGGCGGGCACGAATCTGGTGCCCGGTGAATATGTCATGGTTTCCGTTATCGATCAGGGGGTGGGCATGTCCCCCGAAACGCTGGCCCGTGTGTTCGAGCCGTTTTTCACCACCAAGGATGTGGGGCGCGGCACCGGGCTGGGCCTGTCCATGATCTATGGCTTCATCCGCCATGTGGGGGGGGAGGTGCAGGTGCGCAGCCAGCCGGGGGCGG
>NZ_BAIO01000521.1 GCF_000613305.1 Komagataeibacter kakiaceti JCM 25156 | reverse complement strand
GCCATGTAGTGGACACCACCACGGGGGCCGACTGGTGGACCATATTCAACGATCCCACCCTGACCGCGCTGGAAGCGGAAGTCGCGCAGGACAATCTGGATCTGAAGGCGGCTTCATGGCGCTTTGCCCAGAGCATGGCCGAACGCCGCATCGCCAGTTCCGCGCAGTTCCCCCATGCGGAAGCCAATGCCTCCTACGCCCGCGAGCGCGCCAGCACCAACGGCATCCTGGGCCTGCTGGGCACCATGGAATCGCGTGAGGCGGGCACGGTGGCCAGCGGCACGCAGGGGTTCGGCCCGACCGCCCTGCCCGGCTCGATCGGCAACCCGTCCTTCAACCTGCCACAATATGGCATGAACGCTTCGTGGGAAGTGGATATATGGGGCCATGTGCGGCGGCAGGTGGAAGCCGCCACCGCCGCCATGCGCGCCACCGAGGACATGCGGCGCGGGCTTCTCGTCTCGCTCATGGCCGAGACCGCGCAGGACTATCTCGACCTGCGCGGGTGCAGGCGCGCATCATGATCGTGCAGCACAATATCGAGCTTGCCACCCGCACCCTGCACCTGACCACACGCAGGCTGGAAGAAGGCGCGGCCACCCGCATGGATGTGGCTGACGCCTCCGGCCAGTATGAGGAATTCCGTTCCCGCCTGCCCGTATTGCAGGATCAGGAAGCACATCTGATCAACGCGCTGAGCTTTCTGGTCGCGCGGGAGCCGGGCGCGCTGAAACAGGTGCTTGGGCAGGGGACGGAGGTGCCGCCGGTGCCCGGTGAAATTCCCGTGGGTCTGCCCTCCGGCCTGGCCGAGCGCAGGCCGGACATCCGCATGGCGGAAGAACGTCTGCACGCCGCCACCGCCAGCATTGGCGTCGCCATTGCCGATTTCTTCCCCCGCGTGACGCTGTCGGGCAGTCTGGACGTGCAGGCGCTCCAGTTCAGCGGGCTGGGAAGCTGGGCTTCGCGCCAGTACGGTTTCGGCCCAACCGCCACCTTTCCCATATTCGAGGGCGGACGCCTGACCGGCCAGCTCCGCCTGCGCAGGGCACAGCAGAAGGAAGCCGCCATCACCCTGCAACGCACGGTGCTCAAGGCATGGCAGGAAATTGACGATGCGATGGCCGACCTCTCCTCCGCGCAGAACCAGCGTGACCGGCTGGCCGCCGCCGTGGCGCAGAACCAGATTGCCGTCACCACGGCCCAGCGCCAGTACACCGAAGGCGCCGCCGCCTTTCTTAACGTGCTCGACATGCAGGACCGGCTGCTCGATACCCAGTCCCGCCTGATCGAAGCCAATGTGGCCGTTTCCACCGCCGTGACCCATCTCTACCGCGCGCTGGGCGGCGGGTGGGAAAGTCGCTATCCCCTCCCGCCCGGCCACAGGAAGAAGGGCTGAGGAACTGTTTGAAACAGCCTGTAAATCGTAAGAAATCATCAGGAAACGCCGCTTTTTTGAAAAAGGGCGGCACCCGGCAACTTTTACTGTTTATTTATCAGACAGCTATGATCCGGGGCATGCGGCGGCTTTTTCATACCGGCGGTAGCGCGCGGTCCATACGGCGTCTTTCAGCGCCGCTTCCATGGCTTCGGGCGTG
>NZ_BAIO01000522.1 GCF_000613305.1 Komagataeibacter kakiaceti JCM 25156 | reverse complement strand
TGGCCCCGCTGGCCAGCGGGCTGAAGCTTTTCGCGCAGGATTTCACCGCGCATATCACCCAGCGCCACTGCCCGCTGCGCCACGCCGCCTGAATGCACGCCGGGGGAATGCGATCATGACCAGCATCCGCATTGACGGCACGGACCACCCCACCCGGCCCGGCATCAACCTGCTGCAGGCCTGTCTGGAAGCGGGGGCGGCGCTGCCCTATTTCTGCTGGCATCCCGAACTCGGCTCCGTCGGGGCGTGCCGCCAGTGCGCGATCAGGCAGTTCAGTGGCCCCGATGACACGACGGGCCGGATCGTGATGGCCTGCATGACCCCCGTGAGCGATGGGGCCATCGTATCGGTCATGGATGATGAGGCCCGGGAGTTCCGCGCGGGCGTGATCGAATGGATGATGGTCAACCATCCCCATGACTGCCCGGTCTGTGAAGAAGGCGGCGAATGCCACCTGCAGGACATGACCGTAATGACGGGACACGATACCCGCCGCTACCGCTTCACCAAGCGCACCCACCGCAACCAGAACCTTGGCCCGTTCGTGAAGCATGAGATGAACCGCTGCATCGTCTGTTACCGCTGCGTGCGGTTCTACCGCGACTATGCGGGCGGAGATGATCTGGCGGTTTTCGCATCGCATGACAATGTCTATTTCGGCCGGGCGGAAGATGGCGCGCTGCAAAACGCCTTCAGCGGAAATCTGGTGGAAATCTGCCCCACCGGCGTGTTTACCGACAAGCCTTTTTCCGCCGTCTATACCCGCAAGTGGACATGCGCGGCGCGCCCTCCGTATGCGTGCACTGCGCGGTGGGCTGCAACACGATCGTCAATGCGCGGGAGGAGACCCTCCGCCGCGTTCTCAACCGCTATAATGCGGACGTCAACCGCTACCTCCTGTGCGACCGGGGGCGGTTCGGGCATGGCTTTGTCAATGCGGCGTCACGCATCCGCATGCCCATGCGCACCATCGCGGGACAGTCCGTTCGCGTGCCCGTGGCCGATGCGCTGGCGCTGTTCGCGCGCATGGCGGCGCAGGGACCGGTCATGGGCGTCGCCTCGCCCCGCGCCGCGCTGGAAACCTGCTTCAGCCTGCATGAATTCGTGGGCGCGCAAAATTTCTGCACCGGCCTGACACAGCACGAACAGACATGCGCCGAACTGGTCCATACCCTGCTGCGCGGGCATCCCGGCCCCATTCCCACCCTGCACGACATGGAAAGCGCCGACGCCGTGCTGGTACTGGGGGAGGACACCTGCGCCACCGCGCCCCGGCTTGGCCTCAGCCTGCGCCAGTCTGTCCGGCAGGCGTCCTTTCATGCCGCCGATACGGCAAAGGTGCCGCGCTGGATGGATGCGGCCGTACGCACGCTGGGGTGCGAAAGCCCCTCCGGCCTGTATGTCCTGACCCCCGCCCCGACCGGACTGGATGACGTGGCGGTGCGGACATGCCGCGCGGCACCCGATGATCTCGCACGCCTTGCTTCGCCATCGCCCACCTGATCGACCCATCCGCGCCAGAGGTGACGGGGCTGGCGGAGGAAGACGCGCGGCTGGCCGAACATATCGCGGCCACGCTCATGGCCGC
>NZ_BAIO01000523.1 GCF_000613305.1 Komagataeibacter kakiaceti JCM 25156 | reverse complement strand
CCAGCGGCCAGATCGGCCTGTTTGGTGGCGGCGGCGGTGGCCCGGCCCAGCGTGAACCGCTACGCATGCCCCGCACGGCGGACTGGCCTGAATTCGAGCGGCTGAACATGGAAGCCGACGCCATCGGCTTCCACCTGACCGGTCATCCGCTCGATTCCTATGGTCCGCTCATGCGCAGGCTGGGGGTCGTGCGCGCCACGGGGCTGGAAGCGGCGGCGCAGGCCGGGATCGGGCGGGTCAAGATCGCGGGCTGCGTGGTGGACCGCAAGGAACGCCCCACGCGCACCGGCAACAAGATGGCATGGGTGCGCCTGTCCGACGCCAGCGGCGGGTGTGAAGTCACCTTCTTCTCGGAGGTGCTATCGCGCTCGCGTGAAATCCTTGCGGCGGGCAACGCCGTGGTGGTGAGTGCGGACCTCAAGCTGGAAGGCGAGGCCCTGCGCATTACCGCGTCCGATGTGATGGAGCTGGAGCAGGCGGCGGCGGAAGCGGCGGCGGAATTGCGCATCTGGTTCGATCAGGCGGCGGCACTTGAGCCGATCCGCGATGTGCTGCACGGTATTGGCGGCGGGCGGGGACGGGTCATCCTGCTGCCTTCCGTGGCCGAGACGCGCGATGTGGAACTGACCCTGGCCGAACGCTACCGCGTGACCCCGCGCGTGGCGCAGATGATCAAGGCGATCGAGGGCGTGGGCAGGGTGGAACAGTTCTGAGGGGGGGACGGGTGATATGACCATGAACCTTGCATGTATAAGCCTGTAATGTCATACGCAGTAACCGCAGGCTGTCCGCGCGGCGGGCTGGTTACGGGCCTGTCGTTTTCATCGTCCCTGTCGACGCAATGCCGGATACAGAATGGACCAGACCGTTTCAGTCAATAACCTGTCGCACCAGCATGTGACCTTTCCGGACGGATTACGTCTGGATTGCGGTTTCCACCTGGCGCCGGTGGATGTGGCCTACCGCACCTACGGCACGCTGTCCGACAGGCGGGACAACGCGATTCTTGTCTGCCACGCGCTGACGGGCGACCAGTACGTGGCCGACCCCCATCCGCTGACCGGCAAGCCCGGCTGGTGGAGCCGCATGGTCGGCCCCGGGCTGCCCATCGACACGAACAGGTTTTTCGTCATCTGCGTGAACGTGCTGGGCGGGTGCATGGGCTCGACCGGCCCGCGCAGCCTGCACCGGCGCGAGGACGGGACGGAAGAGCCATGGGGCACCGCTTTCCCCGCCATCACCATCCGCGACATGGTGCGCGCCCAGAAACTGCTGATCGACCATCTGGCATCGAGCGGCTGCTGGCCGTGGTGGGCGGGTCCATGGGGGGCATGCAGGTGCTGGAATGGACCGCGACGTATCCGGGCTGCGTGTTCGCGGCCATGCCGATCGCGACCTCGCCCTTCCATTCCGCCCAGAACATCGCGTTCAACGAAGTCAGCCGCCAGGCCATCTTCGCCGATCCGCAATGGCATGGCGGCCGGTACTGGGAATGTAACGAGGTGCCGGCGCGCGGCTGGCGGTCGCGCGCATGATGGCGCACATCACCTACATGTCCGAAGCCGCGCTGACACGCAAATTCGGC
>NZ_BAIO01000524.1 GCF_000613305.1 Komagataeibacter kakiaceti JCM 25156 | reverse complement strand
CCCCCGCCCCGAGTGCCGCATGCCCCCGCGCCAGCATGGCCGTCCGCTCCCGGTTTTCATCCATTGTATCCGGCCCTTCCCCATCAGGCGCACCCCTTGCAAGGCAGGGGAGGCTCCTGCACAGTTCACGGACCGTCCATACGGGACGGAGTATTAAGATTCAGTCAGGATCCTTCATGAATTTCCAGCCCGGAAGCACTGGCCTGCAGGCCTATGAAACATTGCGCCGCCGTTTTGCCCGCATGGGGCAGATCCGCAACGCGCTGGGCATTCTGGGCTGGGACAAGGACACCATGATGCCCACGGGCGCCAGCGACAGCCGGGCCGAAAGCATCGCCACCCTCGCCGTCCTGTCGCACGAACTCATGACCGCGCCGGACATGGCCGAAATGCTGGCGCGCGCCCAGCCGCCAGAAGATACGATGGCGCGCGCCAACCTGCATGAAATGCGCCGCCAGCACGCCCATGCCGCCGCCGTGCCCGCCGATCTGGTGGAAGCGGCGTCCCGCGCGGCGTCGCGCTGTGAAATGGCCTGGCGCACCGCGCGCCAGAACAGTGATTTCGCGGGGCTGCTGCCGGAACTGGAAACCGTCCTGTCCCTGACGCGCGAGATCGCGGCGGCCAAGGCCGAAGCCCTTGGCCTTTCCCCCTATGACGCGCTGCTGGACCAGTATGACCCCGGCACCCGGCAGGCGGATATCGACCCTGTTTTCGCTGAACTTTCCCGCGAACTGCCCGACCTGATCGCAACGGCGCTGGAACACCAGAAAAGCTGCCCGCCCCCCTGCCGCTGGTCGGCCCGTTTGCCATTGCGGCGCAGGAAACGCTGGGGCGCGAGACCATGCGGGCCATTGGCTTCGACATGCGGCGCGGGCGGCTGGATGTCAGCCTGCACCCCTTCTGCGGTGGGGCGGAGGACGATGTGCGCATCACCACCCGGTACGAGACGGATGACTGCATCAACGCCCTGATGGGCATCGTGCATGAAACCGGCCATGCGCTTTATGAACAGGGATTGCCCGAAGCATGGCGCGCCCAGCCGGTGGGCGAGGCGCGCGGCATGAGCCTGCATGAAAGCCAGTCCCTGCTTATGGAAATGCAGATATGCCGTTCCCGCCCGTTCATGGAATGGATGGCCCCCCGCCTGCGCGCGGCCTTTGGCGGCACGGCGGGCGACCCGGCCTGGAGCGTGGACAACCTGCACCGGCTCGTGACCCGCGTGCGCCCCGGCTTCATTCGTGTCGATGCCGATGAGATCACCTATCCCGCCCATATACTCGTGCGGTACGAAATGGAAACCGCGCTGATCGCGGGGCGGATGAAGCTGCGCGACCTGCCCGAAGCCTTCAACGCCCGCATTCACGACCTGCTGGGCCTGAACGTGCCCGAAGACAGGCTGGGATGCCTGCAGGACATTCACTGGCCATCGGTTCATGGGGGTATTTCCCCACCTATACATTGGGCGCGATCATCGCCGCCCAGCTTCGCGAGGCGGCGGAGCGCGATACGCCGCACATGATGGCCGCCATAGCCGAGGGCGATTTCGCCCCCCTGCTCGGCTGGCTGCGCCCGCGCATTCACGCCCGTG
>NZ_BAIO01000525.1 GCF_000613305.1 Komagataeibacter kakiaceti JCM 25156 | reverse complement strand
GGACGGGCGTGCCCCCGGTAGTGTGCAGATTGACAGTAATGAATGGTGGACCGGCCCCTTCCCCGAGGCCATAGCCGCCGGAACCACAATGGTGGCGCAGGCAACCGTTACTGGCCCTTCCATCAGCGGCAGAACCTGATTGACGGTGTCGCCGCCGTGGAGAACCTGCCCGCTGACCATATCATGGCCTGGCCGGGATCGAGCGACCCCCTGTCACGCGCCATCGTAACCTTCTGTTCGCCACGCCGGGGGCTGGTCACGGTGGACCCGACCTATGAACCGGCATGGGAAACGGCCGAATGGCTGAAAATACCGCTGAAGAAAGTGCCGCTACAGCCCGGTAATGGCTATAAGGCGGATGTGCGCGCCATGCTGGCGGCGGATCCGCATGCGGGTGTGTATTACATCTGCTCGCCCAACAATCCGACCGGAACGCTGACCCCGCTGGAAGATATTGAATGGCTGCTGGCCAACAAACCGGCAGGCTCCATTGTGCTGGTGGATGAGGCCTATATCCACTTTGCCGATGCCCCCAGTGCCGTATCTCTGGTGCGGGCGGGGCGTGATATTGTCGTGCTGCGGACGTTCTCGAAACTGTTTGGCATGGCGGGATTACGGCTTGGCCTGAGTCTGGCGCGTCCCGACCTGCACCAGAAAATGCTGCGTTATGACTGGTTCAACCAGTCGTACATGCTGCCTGTCGTGGCCGTGGCGGCCGGAATCGCCAGTGTGGGGCAGGCCGCGCGTATCACCCAGCGGCGCAAGGAAATGCAGGCCATACAGGCCGCGACATTCAGCCACCTGCAGAAGCGGAACGTGACCTACATTCCCAGTGTGGCCAACATGTTCATTATCGACTGGAAAAAGCCCGCCGCGCCGGTTCGGGAAGCATTTGCCAGGGAAAAGATAATTATTGGCCGTAGCTGGAAAATCTGGCCGACCTGTTCCCGCATCACGGTCGGTTCCAGGTCGGATATGGATAAATTCTGCGCAGTACTGGATAAGATAATGGCCTGAAGCAAGGCCATACACGCAAATTGCATCCGGTCAGAAATGTTTCATGACGGGTAAAGCCGGGCTTCAAGACATCGTATAATCATAAGGAAGTTTTTGGTGAAGATTGTTGCAAAAGCTTCAGGGAATGCCGCCTTTTTGAAAAAAGGCGGCCCCCAAAACATTCAATACCTGAAGCTATCGACTGTAGCATTATCCCCCAACAGTTGATTCCAGCCGAAACCGTGATGATGGCAGGGCCGGTTTATTCCCGCCTCCCAGCCGACGAGGGGAAGCGCGCCCCATGATCATGCCGGTTATGCCATCGTCCCTATCCTCCAGATGGAAGGACGCCAGCAGGGCGTTCAGCTGTTCGGCCTCATCGGCCAGGCTCCGGCCCGCGGCGGAGGTCTGTTCGACCATGGCGGCGTTCTGCTGCGTATTGTGATCAATGGCGCTGACCGCCGAGTTGACATCCTGCAAGGCGGCAGCCTGCTCCTGCGAGGCTTCCACGATTACGGAGATATGCTCGTTGATCTCCCCCACATCGCTGATGATTGTCTTGAGGGCATCGCTGGTCTCCCCCACCAGC
>NZ_BAIO01000526.1 GCF_000613305.1 Komagataeibacter kakiaceti JCM 25156 | reverse complement strand
CGCCCGTCGGCCTGACCGACCTGCTCAATCGCCCCGCCGTGACACAGGACGAACATGGCATCGCGGAGATGCTGCGCGGCAGGCGCGTGCTGATTACCGGGGCCGGTGGCTCCATTGGCGGTGAACTGGCCCGGCAGATCGCCCGCCACGCCCCGGCGGAAATGGTGCTGCTGGACATGGGGGAATTCCCGCTGTGGCAGGTGGACCTCAACCTTGGGGAGCAGGGGGGGGAGGCAAAGCGGCATCTCGTGCTGGCCGATATACGTGACGCCGGGCGGATCGACCGGGTTTTCGCACGTTTCCGGCCCGAACTGGTCTTTCACGCGGCGGCGCTGAAGCATGTGCCGATGGTGGAGGACAACCCCTGCGAAGGGCTGCTGACCAACGTGACCGGCACCCGCGTCGTGGCCGATGCCGCCGCGCGTCATGGCGCGCGGGCGATGGTGCTGATCTCGACGGACAAGGCGGTCAACCCGGCCAGTGTCATGGGGGCATCCAAGCGCGTGGCGGAAATGTACTGTCAGGCGCTGGATGTACGCGCGCGCGGCGTGCCCGGTGGCACGGGCATGCGGTGCATGAGCGTGCGCTTCGGCAACGTGATGGGATCGACCGGATCGGTCATTCCGCTGTTCCGCCGCCAGCTTGAACGCGGCGGCCCGCTTACGGTGACCGATTCGCGCATGCAGCGTTATTTCATGACCGTATCCGAAGCGGTGGGGCTGGTGCTGCAGGCCAGCGCCCGTGGCACCGGGGCCGAGGCGGGCAGGCTGGCCCCCCTGCTGCGCGGCGGCGCGATATTCGTGCTGGATATGGGCACGCCGGTGCGCATTCTTGATCTGGCGCGGCAGATGATCGTCCTGGCGGGGCTGCGGCCCGGCACGGATGTGGAGATCCGCTTTACCGGCCTGCGCCCCGGTGAAAAGCTGGAGGAAGACCTGTTTTACCAGCAGGAAGTACTACAGCCCACCGGCTGTCCCGGCCTGCGGATGGCAACACCGCGTACGGTGGACCTTGCGCAGGTGATCAATATCATGGATGCACTTGATGTGGCATGCCGTAAAGGTGATGGCGCGCAGGCGCTGGAACTGGTGCGCGGGCTTGTGCCCGAATTCGTGCACGACCCGCACGGCAGGGTCACTCCGGTCCCGGCCGGGCCGCTCGATGTGGAAAGGAATGCATCATGAACGCTCCGCTGGAAGCCCCTGTGGGCTTTCTGAACCTGCCCCAGCAGCAGGGCCTGATCGCCCCCCTGATCAAACAGCGTGTCGATGCGGTCATGAAACACTGCCGCTTTGTCATGGGCCCGGAAGTCATGGAACTGGAGGGACGCCTGGCCAGCTATAGCGGGGCGGCGGAATGCGTGGGTGTCTCGTCCGGCACGGATGCCATCCAGATCGTGCTGATGGCCGAGGGAATCGGGGCGGGAGACGCCGTGTTCCTGCCCGCCTTCACCTACACCGCCACGGCGGAGGTGCCGCTGGTGCTGGGCGCGACGCCGGTTTTCGTGGATGTGGACCCCGCCACCTTCCAGATCGACCCCGCAAGCCTGCGCCGCCGCATTGCCGATGTACGCCGGGCGG
>NZ_BAIO01000527.1 GCF_000613305.1 Komagataeibacter kakiaceti JCM 25156 | reverse complement strand
CGGCCTGTTGCGCCCCGGTGGTTCCCCCCGGCTGCGCCAGTCCCGCCGCGTTGGCGATCGTGCCCGCCACGGCGGACGCTACGGCGGTGGTGTAAAGCTGTATGGTCGTGAGCGAGGCGGAGGCCAGCCCCTGTTCGGCAGGCGGCGTCAGGCGCAGGATCCCGCCCAGCAGATGCGGCCATGCCATGCCGACCCCCGCGCCCACGGCGGCGAACGCCACCCCGATCGGGAAAATGTCTGGCAGCGACCTGCTGGCGGGGTGGGGCATCCACCATGTCAGGAACACGATGGCCCCGAACCCCAGCACCGGCGCCATCGCCAGCGCGCGGCGCGCCTGTAGGGGAGAGGCCCCGCCGCTGGTAAAGGATCCCGCCGACCACCCGGCGGCCATGAGGGCCGATAGGTAACCGGCCACCACCGGGCGCTGGTGGTGCAGGACCTGCAGGAAAAGGGGCGCGAAGATTTCAATGACCTCCACACTCAGGGCCAGACCACCCAGCAGGCAGTAGAACGGCAGCAGCGGGGAGCGCAGGCCCAGCGCGCCTTTTGGCAGCAGCCGGGTGTCGCGGTTATGCTCGCAATGGGCGAACCATGCGAACAGCCCCAGTGAAATGACCAGCCCCGCCAGATTCTGCTGGAAATGCAGGACCGTGCTGGTCACGGACAGGACAAGCACGGACACCACCAGCGCCATGAGCTGCCGCCACGCCAGCGTGGAGGTGGGCATGCCGGCTCCAGCGCGGGTGGCGGGTAGCACCCGCACCGCGAAAATGGCGAAAACCAGCGATCCCGCGCACAGGATCCAGAACGCCAGCCGCCAGGCCCCCATCTCGGCGAACAGGCCGCCCATGGCCGGGCCGATCAGGGTGGCGATCCCCCACATGGAGGACAGCATGCCCATGGCGCGGTCCATAGCGGTTCGGCAAAGACCAGCCGGATCAGGGCATAGGCCAGTGAAACCAGCATGCCCGCCCCCAGCCCCTGAAAGCTCCGGCCCCACAGCATGACCCCCATGGACGGGGCGAGCGCGCATAGCAGCGCGCCCAGCGCGAACACCCCCGCCGCCATGGCGTAGGCCCGCCGTGGCCCCAGCGCGCCAAGGACGTGGATGGACAGGGATGAGCCGATGATGGAGGCGACAATGAAAAGCGTCTCGTTCCACGCATAGTACCGGATGCCGCCAATATCATTCACGGCGGAGGGCAGTATGGTCAGGATCATGTAGAGATTGATGGCGTGCAGCGCGACACCGGTCGCCAGGACGCAGGATTTCGCGCCATTGGCGCCGGAGAACAGGAGCCGCCACGTGGGAGTGGATGCGCTGCCCATGTCTGTTGTACCGTCCATCGAAATGACCTTGGGTGCCGCGGCGGGAAGTCGGTCGCGGGGCTTGCCCGGGCATGCCGATACTGTTGATAGAACCCCAAGCATGG
This sequence comes from Komagataeibacter kakiaceti JCM 25156, assembly GCF_000613305.1. The sequence continues at coordinate 131 of NZ_BAIO01000527.1, read as the reverse complement.
TTGAGGTCAATGGCCCAGATTACGAAATCTTCCGCCCTGCCCGGGGAGCTTGCCGTGGGGGATGTGGCCCGGCGTTCGGGCGTTCCCGTTTCGACATTGCATTATTACGAATCAAGGGGCCTGATCGCGGC
>NZ_BAIO01000528.1 GCF_000613305.1 Komagataeibacter kakiaceti JCM 25156 | reverse complement strand
CCGCGACCGACAGGCCACGCGCGCCGTGGCGTACCCATACGGGCGGCCCCGCGGGCAGGTCGGCAGGCGTGATCCAGTTCACCTCATCCCCCAGTATTCGGGACGGGACGTGGAAGGCGTGCCCCCGCCCGTAATGGTGAACACACCACCAAGGGCCGGACGCATCCCGCCCCGCCACGCAAAAGGGCCTGCCCGATTTCCGCCTGCTCCAGTTCCCGGGCCAGCCGCGCCTGATGGGCCAGTTCATCAAGCTGCCGGTCAATACGCGACAGGGCGCGATCCAGCTCCCGGGCGATCATCCGCTGGTGCTCCAGGGAAGGGCAGGGCACCGGCAGGCCGTTCATGCGCGCGCGGACCAGCTTGGGGCGGGTCGCGGCGTCCACATGGGGGGCGTAGCTGATCGTATTGAGCGCATGCGCCAGAAAACGGCCATCCACGCCTGGGCGCGGACGCAGCACATGCACATGGTTGCCCGCCCATAGCGGCCCGTCATGAAAAGACGCGACATCGCGCATCGGGTCGAGAAAAGGGGCCCCATCCTCCCCCAGCAGGACAAGCGGCCCGTCAAACAGGGCCTGATCCACATGGCCCACAACGCCACTGGCCCCGTAATAGGGCACCGGCCCCGGCCGCCGCGCGCGCTGGGCGCGGTTGAGCGGCACGCGACGGGCATCGAGACACGCCACAAGCGCTCCAAGCGGGACAAGGGGCCAGCATGTGGTCATGTCCCCCTTTTACGCAGGCGCGCCCCCATGGTCGAGAGCGCCCGCCATGAAGTGACCCCGCCCCGTCTGGCCGCGCGCGATGAAGTAGTATAAACCCCTGCACGCAACGCATCCACGCCCTGCTGGCACGGGATGCCTTGTCATGGCTCCATGCCGGGCCATGGGTAGCAACAGGGTTTCATGACGCCACCAATCAAACCGTTCCGGTCCGAATTCCGCTCCCTTCTCGCCATTGCCGGACCGATGGGACTGTCGCAGTTCGCCCAGATGCTGATGGGCCTGACCGACGATGTGCTGCTTGGCGGGCTGGGCGCCACGGCGCTGGCCATTGGCGGGCTGGCCACCGGCACGTTCTTCACGCTCACCGCCATCCTTGCCGCCGTGATCGAGGCGGGGGGCATATTGCTGGCGCAGGCACGCGGGCGGCAGGACCATGCCAGCTTGGCACCATCATCACCTCCATGCTGGTGGTGGCCGTGCTGTTATGCGTGCCGGAGCTGTACTGCCTCGCCCATGTGGATACGCTGCTGGCGTGGATGAATGAACCCGAGGCGATTCGCGCGCCGGTCAGCGATTTCATCCGGATCCTGATGTGGGCCGTGCCGCCCGCGCTGCTGGGGCAGGGGATCCTGACCACGGCGCTGCCCGTCATGGGGGCGCAGGGCATACTCATGCGCGTCATGCCGTTCATCGCGGTGGTCAATGGCGTGTTCAACGCAACCCTCATCCACGGCTGGTTTGGACTGCCCGCGCTGGGGCTGCACGGTTCGGCCATCGCCACGGTCATTACGCTATGGTGCATCCCGGCCATCATGCTCGCCTTCATGGCGCG
>NZ_BAIO01000529.1 GCF_000613305.1 Komagataeibacter kakiaceti JCM 25156 | reverse complement strand
CTCGGTTATCACATCGCCGGGGCGCAGCCCGCGTTCGGCGGCCGGGCTGTCCTCGCTCACGCCGGTCACCAGCACGCCTTCTGCCCTTCGGCCATGTTGTATTTCTGGCGCGCGATGTCATCGATCTCACCCACCGTGAAGCCCATGCCGCTAATCGCCACGCTGTTCTGCGCCGGTTCATGGGCGGGGGCGTGACCGCTCCCGGCCTTGTCCGTCTTTTCCTCGGGCAGGGCGCCGATGGTGATGGGCACCTCCATCTGCCGGCCCTTGCGCCAGATCCCCAGATGCGCCACGCTGCCACCCGCAAGCTCGGCCACCAGGCGCGGCAGGGCGCGACCATCAATATCCTTGCCGTTCAGGCTCTGGATCACATCCCCGGTCTGGAGATGGGCCATATCCGCCGGTCCCTTCGGCTCCACCCCCGCGATCAGCGCGCCATGGGCGTTCTGCAGGCCCAGACCCTCGGCTATTTCCTGCGTCACGTCCTGAATCCGCACCCCGATCCACCCGCGCGTCACGATGCCATGGTGACGGAGCTGTTCGATAATGCCCTGCGCCTCGGCCGAGGGGATGGAGAACCCGATGCCGATCGACCCGCCCGAAGGCGAGAAGATGGCGGTGTTGATGCCGATGACCTCCCCCTTCAGGTTGAACAGCGGGCCGCCGGAATTGCCCTTGTTTATGGGGGCGTCCGTCTGGATGAAATCGTCATACGGTCCCTGCTCGATATTGCGCCCGCGTGAGGAAATGATCCCCGCCGTCACCGTGCCCGACAGGCCGAACGGATTGCCGATGGCCAGCACCCAGTCCCCCACGCGCGCGTGGTCGCTATCCCCGAACGGCACGGCGGGCAGGGGCCTGGGGCTGTCCACCTTCAGCACCGCGAGGTCGGTACGGTCGTCATGCCCGAGCAGCCGCGCCTTAAGCACGGTATTGTCCTGCAACGTGACGGTAATCTGGTCGGCATGGCGCACGACGTGGTTGTTCGTCACGATCACGCCGGAGGGGTCGATGATGAAGCCCGAACCCAGCGCCTGCATCTTGCGCGGCGGCGCGTTGGGTGAATCCTGCCGGTTCATGAAATCATGGAAGAATTTCTCGAACGGCGAACCTTCGGGAAAATTGGGCACCTGCGGCGTGCTGTCACCGTCATCGCCGCCTTCGTCCTCGTCATCGCCGGGGCGGACCATCTCGGTGGTGGAGACGTTGACCACGGCGGGCAGCAGCTTCGCCGCCAGGTCGGCGAAGCTGTCGGGCATGTTGCGTCCCTCCCCCGGCAGGCGCAGGGGCGCTGCGGGCGCGGGATCCTGCGCGTGGGCGGCGGTATATGCCCCCGGGGTCGCAAGCAGCCCCAGGGCAAGGCAGGACCGGGTAAAGACAGCGGCACGAAGGGACATGAGGTGCATATATCCTGCTGATCGGGATCGGGTGGACAGCTATACCATGCCCTTGACCAGCGCGGAAATCACGGCCTCAGTTCCCGCATAGCGGCGTGGACGGCGCAAGATTGCCCTGCCCGCCCCGCGTCGCGCCACGGGCCGCGTTGCGCT
>NZ_BAIO01000530.1 GCF_000613305.1 Komagataeibacter kakiaceti JCM 25156 | reverse complement strand
CCCGCGCTCCCCGCGATAACCGGGCGCGCCTTCATGCCCCAGCGCCGGGCCAGATCCTGATCCAGCCAGCCCGCGCGCGCCGTGCCCTCCACCAGCGCGGGCATGTGCGCTGTGGTAAGGCCGGTTGCGGCCAGAGCTTCGTGCGACCATTGGCGTTGCCCCACATCCAGCCACAGCGAACCGGATGCATCGGACATATCCTCAAGCATTTCACCGCTCAGGCGGTAGCGCAGCCATGCCTTGGGCAGCAGCACATGACGGGTCGCGTGGAAGATGTCGGCTCATGCCGCGCGACCCATATCAGCTTGGGCGCGGTGAAGCCGGGCATGGCGATGGTGCCGCAGACCTGTCGGCTGCGGGGGAACCTGTGCTCGAACTCCGTGCATTCCCGCGCCGCGCGTTCGTCATTCCATAATATGCACGGTCGCAGCACCGCGCCATGCTGTCCAGCAACACCGCGCCATGCTGCTGGCCCGACAGGCCGATGCCGGTTACACCGGCCATTTCCCGTGGATGCGCCGCCGCCAGCGCATCCATGGCGCCCATCAGCGCGGCCCACCAGTCCTGTGGGGCCTGCTCGCTCCACCCCGCATGGGGAGTACTCACCCGCAGCGGCCGGGTGGAACTGCCCAGTACCTGCTGCGCGCCATCCACCAGCACGGCCTTGAGGGCCGATGTGCCCAGATCAATCCCGACAAACATGATTATTCTCCGCCCCCGCACCCCGGTCCGTCACCTTTCGGCACATGACCGGGGCATGGTGGTCAACCGGCCGTGAGGTGCTTCAGGCCATCCCCGCCCGCCACGATGACTTCGGACGTACGGCCAATGAACAGGCCGCTTTCAATCACGCCCACGATGGAGCGGATCCGCCGGGCCAACGCCACGGAATCCGCTATTTCCCCAAAATTGCAATCCAGGATCAGGTTGCCGCCATCGGTTATGAATGGCTTGCCCTGCGGGGTCATGCGCAGTATCGCGCGCGCGCCCAGCGCTTCCAGCCGGGCGGCCGTCATTTCCCAGCCGAAGGTCGTGACCTCCACAGGTACGGGCATGTGATGGCCAAGCCGTTTTACCAGCTTGCTTTCATCCACCACCACCACGAACCTGTGGGACGCGGCGGCCACGATCTTTTCCCGAAACAGCGCCCCGCCCCGCCCCTTGATCAGGTTGAGCGTGCCCATCTCCACTTCATCCGCGCCATCAATATCAAGGTCGATCCGGGGATGGGCCGCGAACGTGACCAGTTTGATCCCGTGCGAACGGGCCTGCTCGGCCGAATGTTCCGATGTGGGGATGGCGGAAAACCGCAGCCCTTCGGCCCAGCGGCGGCCAAGTTCGTCAATCATGTAGGCGGATGTGGTGCCCGAACCAAGGCCGACCACCATGCCGTCCTGAACCATGGATGCGGCCTCGATCGCCGCCTGCCGCTTCAGTTCCTCGCGGGGGTCACTTATCTGGGTTGTCATGTCTGCGTTCCTGCTATCCTTCTGGCTGGCTGTATCCGTCCCGTGCGCCAGTGGTCGTACTGGCGCGTGCATCCGGCTCAC
>NZ_BAIO01000531.1 GCF_000613305.1 Komagataeibacter kakiaceti JCM 25156 | reverse complement strand
CCCATGGCCTGTCCCGCCCCCCGTTGTCCGAGGCGCTGGCCACGGCCGAAATTTACGAAATCGCGGCGGCGACCGGCTGTTCGGCCCATGTGGTGCATGCGTCCATCGCCCGTGGTTACGAACTCTGCGCCGCGTACCGCCGTCAGGGCTTCGACACCACCATCGAGGCCTGCATCCATTACCTGACGCTGGACGAGGAACATGACGTGGCGCGCCTGGGCGGCAAGGCCAAGATCAACCCGCCCATCCGCCCCCGCAGTGAAGTCGAGGGCATATGGGCGCATCTGGTGGCCGGGAACGTGAGCGTGGTTTCAACCGACCATGTCTCATGGAGCGAGGGACGCAAGACCAGCCCGAACATGCTGGAAAACGCATCCGGCGCGCCGTCGCTTGAAGTCCTTTACCCGCTTTTCCTGACCGAACTGTCACGCCGGGGGCTTCCGGCCAGCCTGGCGGCGCGGCTGCTGGCGGAAAATCCGGCGCGCCTGTTCCGCCTGTCGGACCGCAAGGGCGGCATCGCCATCGGGCGGGATGCGGACATCACGGTCGCCCGGCCGGAAAGCTGGATCTACGACCCGCGCGCCAGCGGCAACGCCTTCGCCACATGGAGCCCCTATGAAGGCCGCACGCTGGAGTGGCGTATCGCGGCCACCTACCTGCGCGGCCAGCGCATATTCGATGGCGCGCGGGTTCTGGCCACGCCGGGGACGGGACGGTTCGTCACCCCCGAAGGGCGCGGCGCATGACCATGGCCGCCCTTTCATCCCTTATCCAGCCTGATCGGCTGTGGGCCGACCTCATGGAACTCGGGGCGCTGACCGATCCCGACCAGCCTTATACCCGCCGTTCCTTTTCCGCGCGGTTTCTGGAGGGACGGGACTGGCTGCGCCACCGTTTCCAGCAGGCGGGCCTGTCATGCCGGATTGATGCGGCGGGCAACCTGACCGGACGTCGCGGCGGCGCATCGCCCGATGCGCGGACGATCATGACCGGATCCCATTCCGACACCGTGCCCGGTGGTGGCCGGTTCGATGGCATACTGGGCGTGCTGGCGGGGCTGGAAATCGCGCGCGCGATGCGTGATGGCGGCGTAACACTGGCGCATCATTTCGAAGTGACCGATTTCCTGGCCGAAGAGCCGAGCGATTTCGGCCTGTCATGCATCGGCAGTCGCGGCATGACGGACAGCCTGACCCCAGGGCACCTCGCCCTGCGCGCGCCATGGGGTGAAACCCTTGCCGACGCTATAAACCGCATGGGCGGTGACGCATCCCGGCTGCCCCACGCGCTGCGCCATGACATTGCGGCGTTCATGGAACTGCATATCGAACAGGGCATCGTGCTGGAACGTGGTGGCACGGAGATCGGCATTGTCGAGGCCATTGTCGGTGTCACCCGCATCGAGGTCATTTTTGCCGGGCGCGCGGATCATGCGGGCACGACCCCCATGGACTGCCGACGTGACGCCCTGGTTGCGGCGGCGGGGCTGATTACCGCCGTCTCGCATCTGGCGCGTGATGCGGCGCGGGCGGGCAGGGGACATGT
>NZ_BAIO01000532.1 GCF_000613305.1 Komagataeibacter kakiaceti JCM 25156 | reverse complement strand
CAGCCCTCGGCGTCGGCCGGGCGCATCTTGATGATGCGGTCAGGGTCCTGCACCATGCCGCTCTGGCCCGATCCGCGCTTGATCTGGTCGATATGGTCCATGCCTTCGATCACCTGCCCCACGATGGTGTACTGGCCATCGAGATGCGGGGAGGGCTCGAACATGATGAAGAACTGGCTGTTGGCGCTGTCCGGGTTCATGGTGCGGGCCATGCCCACCGTGCCACGCTCGAACTTGGCCTTGTTGGTGAATTCGGCCTTCAGGTCCGGCAGCTTGCTGCCCGATGTGCCGGTGCCCGTCGGGTCGCCGCCCTGGGCCATGAAGCCATGGATCACACGGTGGAAGGGGGTGTTGTCATAAAACCCTTCCGCCGCCAGCGTGCGGATACGCTCGGCCGCCAGCGGGGCGATATCGGGGCGCAGGCGGATCACCACCGGCCCTGTCTTGAGCTCGACGTTGATCAGGTCGGACTTGTTTTCTGTAGCAGACATCGTGATCCGTTTCGTAAATGAAGGGTGTGGGAAAGCCGGGCCGCGTGCGTGCCCGGCCTGTCAGCCACGCAGGCGCGTAAGGATGTGCCGCGTGTAAAGGGTGGGACAAAGGTGGAAATGTCCCCATCCAGCCGGGCTATTTCCTTCACCAGCCGGGAGGAGATGTACTGATGCCCCTCCCGCGCCATGAGGAACACCGTGTCAATATCGGGCGCCAGATGCTGGTTCATACCAAACATCTGGTTCTCGTATTCGAAATCCGCAACCGCCCGCAGCCCGCGAATGATTGCATGTGCCCCATGCGTACGCGCCGCATGCACCACCAGCCCGGTAAAACCCACCACGGTAATGGGGATGGCGCGCCCGGCGTTGAGGGGGGCGATATCGGTGCGCAGGCACAAAAGCCGCTCCTCCAGCGGGAGGAGGGGGTGCTTGTCCCGGTTCTCGGCCACGCCGACCACCAGCCGGTCCATCAGTCCCGCCGCACGTTCGATGATATCCATGTGCCCGCTGGTGACGGGATCGAACGTGCCGGGATAGAAGCCGGTGCGCGACGCCGGGGCCTCAGTCATCCTGCCCCGCATCGGCCTCGGGTGGGGTGGCGTCGCCATCGGTCGGGGTGTCGTCCTCCCCTTCCTCATCCCCGTCATCCATGACCGGGAAGACGCTGGTGACTTCCTCGGTATCGTTCAGGCGGAACAGGGTCACGCCACTGGCCTGGCGCGACATGACGCGCACCTGGTCAATGGGCAGGCGGATCAGGCGGCCCGCGTCGGTCACCAGCATGACATCCGTGCCGTCCAGCACCGGCAGCGTCGCCACCACGGCGTTGCCGCGCTTGTTGGCGGAAAACGTCATGTTGTTGATGCCCTGCCCGCCGCGCCCGCTCACCCGGTAGTCATAGGCGGAGGACCGGCGGCCAAAGCCCGCGTTGCTGACGATCAGCAGCACTTCCTCCGCCGCTTCCAGCTCGGTGAAGCGCTCGGGGGAAAGCGGCAGGTCTTCGGCGGCTTCGCTGTCGTCGTGCGCCATGGCCTCCTCGGCGTCCTCCTCGCCGG
>NZ_BAIO01000533.1 GCF_000613305.1 Komagataeibacter kakiaceti JCM 25156 | reverse complement strand
CGGTGCACAGCGCGGAACGGAAGGCCGCGTCCTCTATCCGCTCCGCGCCGGGTTGCAGCATGCGCGCGATCACGCGCTCCAGCTTCGGGCGTTCACGGGTTTCAACATGCAGCCCGCTGGATGCGATCGCGGCGTCCAGCGCCAGCAGGGCCGGGGCGGCCCGGTCGGGGAATTCTGAGGTCATCTAGCCTATGTGCGTCATCCGGGCGGCGGGGACAATGGACTCAGTACTTGCATCATTACCGGAAATCATTGAATAGAAGCCCGCATCGTACACGTGTGACGTGACATGAGCGCCCCGGCATGGGCATTGTACGGTGAATTCGGCTTCCCGTGGCGCGTGATATATTTGTTTGTGCTGGAATTCCACGCCGTGGATGGCCTAGACATTCCCGCCTCAGCCATGCAGTGGCTGCGGCCGCATGTTCCGGGACATCCTGTGCCTGCGTTCTGTCCAGCCGGGAGAGTGATAACCTGATGTCCGATACGTTGATTATGCCAACTTCCGAAACCATGCTCACGGGGCTGGCCCCCGTGGAGGGGCAGGAAGGCGTGTTCCACCTCGCCGCGCCGAGCAAGGAATACGGTCACCTGAACGCGGAAACCGTCCTGTCGGTTCACCACTGGACGGACCGGCTGTTCAGCTTCACCACCACCCGCGACCCCGCGCTGCGCTTCGAGAACGGCCAGTTCACGATGATCGGCATCGAGGTCGAGGGCAAGCCGCTGCTGCGCGCCTACAGCATCGCCAGCGCGAATTACGAGGATCATCTCGAATTCCTGTCCATCGCGGTGCCCGATGGCCCGCTGACCTCGCGCCTGCGCCATGTGAAGGTGGGCGACAAGGTGCTGATCGGCCGCAAGCCGGTGGGTACCCTGCTGCTTGATAACCTGCGTCCGGGCCGCAACCTGTATTTCCTGTCCACCGGCACGGGGCTTGCGCCGTTCATGAGCCTGATCAAGGATCCGGAATGCTACGACCGCTACGAGCATGTGATCCTGAGCCACACGGTCCGTATCTCGGGTGAGCTGGCCTATTCCAACCACATCCGCCATGAACTGCCCGAGCATGAATTCCTGGGCGAGGACGTGGCGGGCAAGCTGCTGTACTACCCCGCCGTCACGCGCGAGGAATTCGCCGTGACCGACCGCATCACCAAGCTGATCGAGACGGGCAAGATCTTTACCGACCTGAACATCCCCGCCCTCGACCCCGAGCATGACCGTGTCATGATCTGCGGCTCGCCGGAGATGCTGGCCGATACGGAAAAGATGCTGCAGGACCGTGGCTTCGATGAGGGCAACAACTCCCACCCCGGCGCCTATGTGGTGGAAAAGGCGTTCGCCGAACGCTGATGACCCGTGTCCCGGCCCCTGACTGGCGGGGCCGGGACCTATTTCACGGGGGCCGCATCCATGCGTTGCAGTCCCTTGCCGGAATGGCGCGTGCTGGCCCGTCTTTCCGGCCGAGACAGGATGCGCAACTGGCATGAGTTATGATTTTGATCTGTTCGTCATCGGCGCGGGTTCGGGCGGGGTGCGGTG
>NZ_BAIO01000534.1 GCF_000613305.1 Komagataeibacter kakiaceti JCM 25156 | reverse complement strand
CACAGGGCCGTGTCAACGCCATATCCTGCCCGCAGGGCCTGCCGGGGGATGCGTCAACCTGTGTCGCGGCCACCGATCCGCGTGGCGCGGGGCTGGCGCTGGGGCCGCGCTAGGGCGTTACGTGCGCGAAGTGGTGAACGGGCATTGTAAATGATCCTGTTTTGTTCCATATTGACCAGCATGACGCATCGCCTTGGTAATCCGGCGGCGCAGGGCAGGGTGCCCGTTCTCGGTTTCATCTTCTCAAGCACCAGGTAGGCAGGCAATGGCACAGGCTCCGGGTATGGATAAAAGCAAGGCCCTGGAAGGGGCGTTGAGCCAGATCGAGCGCGCGTTCGGCAAGGGTTCGATCATGCGCATGGGCGAGCGCCCCACGCAGGAGGTGGCGGTGATCTCCTCCGGCTCGCTCGGGCTGGATATCGCGCTGGGTATCGGTGGCCTGCCGCGTGGCCGCATTGTCGAGATCTATGGCCCGGAAAGCTCGGGCAAGACCACGCTCGCGCTGCACGCCATTGCCGAGGCCCAGCGCAAGGGCGGCACCTGTGCTTCATCGACGCCGAGCACGCCCTTGACCCCGGCTATGCCCGCAAGCTGGGCGTGGATGTTGACAACCTGCTGATCAGCCAGCCCGACGCCGGTGAACAGGCGCTTGAAATTGCCGACACGCTGGTCCGCTCCGGCGCGATTGACGTGCTGGTGGTCGATAGCGTGGCCGCCCTCGTGCCGCGCGCGGAGCTGGAAGGCGACATGGGCGACAGCCATGTGGGCCTGCATGCCCGGCTCATGAGCCAGGCGCTGCGCAAGCTGACCGGTTCGGTCTCGCGCTCCAACACCATGATGATCTTCCTCAACCAGATCCGCCTCAAGATCGGCGTGATGTTCGGCAGCCCGGAAACGACCACGGGTGGCAACGCGCTGAAGTTCTATGCTTCCGTGCGCATGGATATTCGCCGTATCGGCTCGATCAAGGACAAGGACGAGGTCACGGGGAACCAGACGCGTGTGAAGGTGGTCAAGAACAAGATGGCCCCCCCCTTCCGGCAGGTCGAATTCGACATCATGTATGGCGAAGGCATCAGCAAGGTGGGGGAACTGATCGACCTTGGCGTCAAGGCGGGCATTGTCGAGAAATCCGGCGCATGGTTTTCATGCGATAGCCAGCGTATCGGGCAGGGGCGCGAGAACGCCAAGCAGTACCTGCGCGATCACCCGGAAATGGCCGCCGAGATCGAACGCCGCGTGCGTGAGCAGGCAGGCGTCGTGGCCGAAGCCATGCTGGTCGATGATACGGGCGAGGACAGCGGCGAGCACTGATCGCCCTTGGCCTTGGCCGTTGTGGCAGGCTATCGTCTTCCCCGCGCGCCATATCCGTTTTTTGGGCGCGCGGGATATGAAGCGGGGGTAAAGCTGTTGAAATGAGACCGCGTCTTGCAATGATCGGATTGCTGGTCTGTCTTGCATCCTGTAGCGGGGGGCATGACGACAATAATGATCCGGTCGATGTGGATGAGGCCCCGCCCCCTGCTGGCGCC
>NZ_BAIO01000535.1 GCF_000613305.1 Komagataeibacter kakiaceti JCM 25156 | reverse complement strand
CACCACCATCTGGCGCGCCCCCGCCACCATGGCGGCGTTGCCCAGCCGCTTGCTCTGGCCCACGGTGTAGCGGCTCACCCCTTCGTGCCGGCCCAGCACATGCCCGGCCTGATCGACGATCTCGCCCGCGCCGCTCACATCGGGGCGCAGCTTTTCCACCAGTCCGGCATAGGAGCCATCGGTCACGAAGCACAGGTCCTGACTGTCCGGCTTGGCGGCGACGGCAAGGCCGAACCGTTCGGCCTCGGCGCGCACGGCGGCCTTGTCGGGCATGTCCCCCAGCGGGAAGCGCAGGAAATCAAGCTGCGCGCGGGTGGTCGCGAACAGGAACCACGACTGGTCGCGCCCGGCATCCACGGGGCGGTGCAGTTCCGCGCCTTCCGGCCCCTCGATACGGCGGACGTAATGGCCGGTGGCCATGGCGTCCGCGCCAAGGTCGCGCGCCATGCCCAGCAGGTCGGTGAACTTGACGCCCTGGTTGCACGCCACACAGGGCACCGGGGTCTCGCCCGCGGCATAGGCATCGGCGAAGGTGCCGATCACGCTATCCTGAAACCGGCGTTCGGCGTCGATCACGTAATGGGGGATGCCAAGCCGGTCCGCCACGCGGCGCGCGTCGTGAATGTCACGCCCGGCGCAGCACGCGCCCTTTTTCGTGCTTTCACGCGAATCATAGAGCTGGAGCGTGGCGCCGATCACCTCGTGCCCCTCGTCCACCAGACGCGCGGCGACGACGGAACTGTCCACTCCGCCGGACATGGCCACAAGAATGCGCATGGCTCGGTTCCACTTCCCATAACAGCAACGGCCCGCAGGACTATCAGCCCCACGGGTCCCGCGCGTCAAACATCATCTTGTGGGCGCGCGCCCTGCTGCCCGCGCCCGTAACATCGGCCGATCCCTCAGGCCGTGCGCGGCAGGCGCACGACAAGGCCGTCCAGGGCCTCGGTCATCACGATCTGGCAGCCCAGACGGGATGTCTTTTCCAGCCCGAAGGCAGATCGAGCATGTCTTCCTCATCCTCGGTGGGGGCGGTCAACTTGGGGGCCATTCGGGGTCCACCACCACATGGCAGGTCGCGCAGGCCAGTGAGCCTTCGCACGCGCCTCAAGATCTATGCCGTTCTTATGGGCGATTTCCAGAACCGACAGACCCAGCGGGGCCGCGACCTCGCGGCGGGTGCCGTCACGCTCGATGAATACGATATGCGCCATTTTTCCATCCTGCCTGTGCTACGCGCCCTTCATCCCGACGAAGGGCTACCTGCCGCGCGGCATCGTGCCACTGCCTGGCACAGGATCCCCGCCGCGCGATCCACATCGGCGGCTGAGGTATAGCGTCCGACGGCCAGACGCAAGCCTTGTGCCGCCCGCGCCGTATCGAGACCCATGGCCGTCAGCACGTAGGAGGGCACCACCTCGGCCGAGGAACAGGCCGAGCCGGTGGACAGGCACAGCTCCGGCACGGCGGCCAGCAGGTCCACCGCCCGCACCCCCTCGAAGCGCAGGTTGAGGTTTCCGGCCAGCCGCGCCG
>NZ_BAIO01000536.1 GCF_000613305.1 Komagataeibacter kakiaceti JCM 25156 | reverse complement strand
TGTCGGCTGGACCGTTCCCGGCACTGGATATGTCATGCCCGCCTCCGTATCGGACCGGTCTCGGGGATAAGCCATGGCGCGGCAGGCGCCTGATCCCCCGTGGGGGCCGCCTGTGGCGGCGTGTCGCCCCTGTCCCTGTCGCCGTCATTCGGCGGGGCGGGCGGGTTTTCACGTATGATCAGGCGATCAGGCAGGCGCATGTCTATGGCGATAACCGGCCGGTCCAGTATTCTTATACTTTGCTGCATCTGCGCAAGCCGCTTCAGGGCCGCGACTTCCTGTCCCTCCGGCAGCATGACGGTGGTGCCGTTGCGCAGGGTCAGGTTCCACCGGCGCTGGCCCACGCGGGCCGCCGCCACCACATGGGCGCGCACTTCGGGCTGCGCCGAGAGTTCATCGATCAGCGCCGCCGCCGCCGTATTGGCGTCCGGGCCGACCACCAGCGGCAGTTGCATGAACGCCTCGGCGTCCTTGCCGGTCATGCCCTGGTCGCGCACCTGGTTGCCTTCACGGTCGATCAGCATGAAATGGCCGTGGTTCTGCCACACCGCGAAGGGGCGGCGCTCGAACAGGTGGATGATGATGGTGTGCGGCAGATGGCGCTCCACCACGGAATGATCGACGAAGGGCAGCGCGTCGATACGCTGGCGCGCGGTACGCATGGAAAAGCCGAGGATGAAATCCCCCGTCCGCACGCCCAGCGCCTGCTGCAGCGCGGCTTCACTGGTCAGCACGCAGCCGGTTACGTCGATTTCGGTTATCCGCAGCGGCAGCATGTTGATGATCCGGTTGCGCAGCGGCGCGAAACGCGGGTCGGAGCCGAAATGCCGGAACGCCAGCACGCCAGCGGCCACGAGCCCGGCCAGCGCCAGCAGCACGAGAAGGGGGCGCAGCAGCCGGCGCTGCCGACGCAGGAAGATCGAGAGCCGGGAGGGACGGTGGCTGCTGTCGACCGGTCGCTTCATGTACGGCAGGTCGCGTGGTCGATCATCCACTCGCACAGGGTGGCGTAGTCCATGCCGCACGCGGCGGCCTGTTCGGGCAGGAGGGAGGTGGGCGTCATGCCCGGCTGGGTATTGGTTTCCAGAATGACGAGGCGGCCGGGGCTGTCCGGGGCCGCCGTGTCATCGTAACGGAAATCCGTGCGGCTGGCCCCCCGGCAGCCCAGCGCGCGGTGTGTGGCCAGCGCCAGTTTGCGCGCCTGTTCAAACGCCGTGGGGTGGATGCGCGCGGGAAGCTGGTGGCACGAGCCGCCGGTGCTGTACTTGGCCTCGTAGTCATAAAAGCTGGTGGCGCTGCCCGCGGGCGTTATGTCAGTCACGGTCAGCGCCCGGTCTTCCAGCACGCCCACGGTCAGTTCACGACCGGGCACGTATTCCTCCGCCAGGACATGCGTGCCGAAGGACCATGTGCGCGCCACCTCCGCCCGGCGGTTGCTGGCGGGGTGAATGATCGCGACACCGACCGATGAACCTTCATTGAGCGGCTTGACCACATAGGGCGCGGGCAGCGGGTCCGCCCTTTCCAG
>NZ_BAIO01000537.1 GCF_000613305.1 Komagataeibacter kakiaceti JCM 25156 | reverse complement strand
GGCGCGGCTGGGCCTGTCCCACCCCGCGCCGGCCCCGGTTCGCCCGCGTGGGGTGTACATGGTCGGGCAGGTGGGGCGTGGCAAGACCATGCTCATGGACCTGTTCTTCAGCCTGGCCCCGGTGGAGCACAAGCGCCGGGTGCATTTCCACCGTTTCATGCAGGACGTGCACCAGCGCCTGCATGACATGAAAGCCGCCGATCCCGATCTGGCCGACCCGATTCCGCCGCTGGCCCGCCAGATCGCGCAGGAGGCGTGGCTGCTCTGCTTTGACGAATTCCAGGTCAATGACATCGCGGACGCCATGATTCTGGGCCGCCTGTTCGACTATCTGTTCGCTGATGGGGTGGTGGTGGTCGCCACGTCCAACACCCGGCCCGAAGACCTGTTTCAGGACCGCCCCGGCGCCGACGCTTCCGCCCCTTCATCGCCACGATGCTGAAGGAGGTGGATACCGTCATCCTCGATTCTCCGCGTGATTACCGGCGTGGCAACGCGCATGGCATGCAGACATGGATCACCCCGGCTGACGCCGCGGCCCGTTGCGCGCTCGATTCGATCTTCACGCGGCTGGCGGCGGGCGCGCCGGTCCGGCCGGTCACGCTGGACATCATGGGCCGCAGCCTGAAGGTGGCGCAGGCGGCGGGGCCGGTCGCGCGGTTCAGCTTCGCCGATCTGTGCGGCAGGCCGCTGGGGGCGGGTGACTATCTGGCGCTGGCCACGCGCTTTCCCAACCTGGTGCTTGATGGCGTGCCCCGCATGGGACCGGACAATTTTGACGAGGCCAGGCGCTTCATCGTCCTGATCGACACCCTGTACGAACAGAACGTCAAGCTGTTCGCCTCCGCCGATGTGGGGCCTGACGCCTTGTACGCCAGCGGGCAGGGGGCCACCGCGTTCGAGCGCACCGCGTCCCGGCTGGAGGAGATGCAGAGCGCGGCCTACATGCAGTTGCCGCATCTTTGCGCATGACGGGCGGCGGTGGCGGCAGGGTCACGCCATCGTGACGGTTATGGCGGTGGTGTGACTGATGGGGCGGTAGGCAAGCGGCACTGTCTTTGCTTGGGTATGGGCGAGTTCTCATCGGCCGGGAGTGTGGCTGTGGATATGGACATGTGCGCCGGGACGCCTTCAGGATCCGGCATATGCACGAAAATGTCAGTATGCGCGGCAAGCAGACCTGATCCTGATGAATGATGGCGGCATCCCGAAACGGGTGCGGCTAGGGTAGCGATACAAAATCGGGCCGGACATGACAGCCGGACCCGACAATAGCGCGGCCACAAAGGCCGCCAGCGAGGAGATGTCTTCAATATGGCGGGCGTAGATATTCTTTCGACCGCATTCAGCGGCGCCAATACGGCCTATCTGGCTGAATTGTATGCGCGCTGGGCGGCCGATCCCAACAGCGTCGATCCTTCCTTCGCCTCCCTGTTCTCGGCGATGGATGAGCAGGATGCGGAAATCGTTCATGATGCGGAGGGCGCTTCATGGGCGCCGCGTCCGCCCATGATCACCGGCGAC
>NZ_BAIO01000538.1 GCF_000613305.1 Komagataeibacter kakiaceti JCM 25156 | reverse complement strand
CCCGCCCGCAGGCCCAGCGGCGCGTCGCCGCCCGCGTGGTCAAGCTCGACCTCCGCCCCATCGGGCAGCTTGCGCACGATTTCATACAGGACAGCGGCCGGGGCCGTGACCGCGCCATCGCGCAGGGCCTCGGCCACCACGCTCTCGACAACCGCGATTTCCATGTCAGTCGCCGTCAGCGTCGTCGCGCCATCGACCACCTTGATCAGCACATTGGCCAGAATGGGAATGGTATTGCGCTTCTCGGCAACGCTCTGGATATGGGCCAGGGCCTTGAGCAGCGTTACGCGGTCAGCCTTCAACTTCATTGGTACGATATCCTCCATGCCCCACCGCATCCAGCCGCGGGGCTGACACATCTAGCAGGCGGGGACGATAACGGTAAAGAGGCGCGCGCGGGAAATGCCGCTCAGCTTTCCAGCATGCGGCGCAGGAGTTCCACATCCTCGGCAAAGGCGGGATCCTGTTCCATGAGTTCCGTCACGCGCGAGACGGCGTGCATGACGGTGGTATGGTCACGATTGCCGAACTTGCGCCCGATCTCGGGCAGGGAGCGGCTGGTCAACTGCTTGGCCAGATACATCGCCACCTGCCGCGGCCGCGCCACCGCCCGCGCCCGACGGGCCGAGGACATATCGGTCAGGCGGATGTTCCAGTGCTCGGCCACCTTGCGCTGGATTTCCTCGATGGTGACGCGCCGGTCATGCGCCTTGAGAATGTCATGCAGCACATCCTGCGTGGCTTCCAGCGTAACGGGGCGGCCAAACAGGTTGGCGTGGGCGATCAGCCGGTTCAGCGCGCCCTCCAGCTCACGCACGTTCGACGTGATCTTGTGCGCCAGGAATTCCAGCACCTTGGCGGGCACCACCACGCCGGATGCCGTGGCCTTGGCCTCCAGAATGGAAATGCGCAGTTCGAACGTGGTGGCATGGATGTCCGCCACCATGCCGCAGCCCAGCCGCGTGCGCAGCCTGTCCTCCAACCCCGACAGGTCGGAAGGCGACTTGTCGGCGGAGACGACGATCTGCCGCCCGGCATCGACCAGCGCGTTGAAGGTATGGAAGAACTCCTCCTGCGTATTGTCCTTGCCAATCAGGAACTGGAGATCGTCGATCATCAGCACATCGACGGAGCGCAACTGTTCCTTGAACTCCATGGTGGACTGGGAGCGGATGGCCGCGATGAAGCGGTACATGAACTTCTCGGCCGACATGTAGGCCACCGAGACCCGCCCCTCGCGCAGCAGCTCGGCCCCGATCGCATGCATGAGATGCGTCTTGCCCAGACCCACCCCGCCATACAGGAACAGGGGGTTGAAACCGGGGCTGGACGGGCGCTCGGCCACGCGGCGGGCGCAGGCATAGGCAAACTCGTTCGGCTTGCCCACAACGAAGGTATCGAACGTGAAACGCGGATCCAGCGGCGCGGCCAGATCGGTGCGGACTTCCGCCTGCCTCGGCTCATCCGCCACGGGCGCGGCCGGTGCGCTCACCGCCTTTTCATGCGCCACAGTCGGGAGCGGCACG
>NZ_BAIO01000539.1 GCF_000613305.1 Komagataeibacter kakiaceti JCM 25156 | reverse complement strand
TGCCCCGCCGCCGCCGTGTCCATAAGCCAGATGAGTTCCCCCTCGGTTGTGATATGGCTGGCGGGTTCCGCCGGGTCGCCCGCGCGCACCTTCGCGAACGCGGCGCGCTTGGCCGCGCCCGCCAGCATGAACACCACATGGCGGCTGGAATGGATGGCGGGATAGGTCAGGGTCAGGCGCGTATGCGGCGCGTCATCGGGCACGCAGGTCGAAACCCACAGCTTCCTTTCCTCCAGCACCGGCTGGCGCGGGAAAAGCGAGGCGGTATGCCCGTTATCGCCCAGCCCCAGCATCACCACGTCGAATAGCGGGCGGCCGGGTTCGAGCGTGGTCGCGCCATAAACCTTCTCCAGCTCCGCCTGGTATTTCGCCGCCGCCTGCGCCGGGTCGCCCGAGGTAGGCATGGGATGCACGTTTTCCGCCGGCACCGGCACATGGGCCAGCATCTCGGTCTCGACCATGTGGTAGTTGCTGGCCGGATCTCCCGGCGGCACGAAGCGTTCATCACCAAAGAAGAACTGCGTCCGCGCCCACGGGAAGCGGTCGCGATACGCGTCCGAGGCCAGAATCTGGTACAGCCGCTTAGGCGTGGAGCCCCCTGACAGCGCCAGAACGAACGGGCCGTCCTTTTTGGCCAGCGCCTGTCCGGTCAACCATTTCGCCATATGCTGCGCGATGGCCTCCGCATCCGGCAGGACCACCATCGCCCCCGTCTTCACGTCATGTCCGCCCGTCATGTCATGCATCTCCCAGCACGTATTTCTCGATCCCGTTGGCGAACCCTTCCTCCTCGCACGATGTCGAGACATGGGTCGCCTGTGCCTGCACCTCCGCGCTGGCCTGCCCCATGGCGATGGACATGCCGCTCTTGCGGAACATCAGCACGTCATTGGGCTGGTCGCCCAGCGTGACCATCTGCGCGGCGGGAATGCCCAGCAGGCGTTCAAGCGTCATCACCACGCCGCCCTTGTTGGCGTCCCTGTTCGTCACATCCACGTAATAGGGCTGCGACAGGGCGGCGGACGCCGTATCGCCCAGCGCCTGCTGGAGATCATGCTCAAGGCGCTTCATCAGCGCGAGATCGTCGCTCACCCCGGTGATCTTGACCACCTGATCCAGCTTTTCATCCACCTTGCCCACCACGGGCGGGAATTTCACGGTCCACTGTTCGCGCGCGACATGCGGGGCCTCGCTGTTCGAGACGATCCAGTCATTGCCGTTATAGACCACGGATCCGCCTTGTGGTCGCGGATGATGCCGATGACCCTGCGCGCCGTATCGGCCGGCAGGGTCCGCGCCTCGATCACGGTAAAATCGGGCCGGACCATCATGCCGCCATTGAAGCCCGCGATCGGCTCGGAAATCCTGAGCGGATCAATGACCATCTTCATGCCCTTGGGCGGGCGGCCGCTGGTGATGGTGAACAGGATGCCGCGCTCACGCAGGCGTTCGACGGCGCGGATCGCCCGCGGGGTCAGGATCTTGTCCTTCGTGACCAGGGTGCCATCCACATCCGCCAGTA
>NZ_BAIO01000540.1 GCF_000613305.1 Komagataeibacter kakiaceti JCM 25156 | reverse complement strand
CGGAACCGCTGGGCAACCGGTTTTGACGGCGCATGGCTGGCGGGCGCGCGCCAGGGGGCGGCGCAGCAGCATGAAGGCCCTGCTGCTGGACCAGCGCGTGGTGGCGGGGCTTGGCAATATATATGTATCCGAAGCCCTGTTCCGTGCGGGGATCCATCCCGCGCGGGCGGCCGGGAGTGTGGATGCGGCGGATTTCGCGCGACTTGTGGTGGCCATCCGCGCCGTGCTGGAGGAAGCGATCGCCGCGGGCGGGTCAAGCCTGCGTGATTATGTGCAACCCGATGGGGAGCTGGGTTATTTTCAGCATGCCTGGCGCGTCTATGGCCGGGAGGGGAAGGGATGCCCCGACTGCCCCGGGCCACCTGCATGCAACGGGGTCGTGCGGATCGCCCAGTCAGGGCGGTCCAGCTTTTTCTGTCCCCGCCTGCAGGGGGAAGAAAACGATTTTGGTAAAGACTTGTCTTGACTAATGCCGCCGGGGTGGACTAGATCGCCAGCCTGATATGGGATGTCCGCAACGATCGGGTGGCGGACCGCCGTAACCTGATTTATGCAGATGAACTGAGAGCAATGGCCAATACAGCTTCCGCGCGTAAGCGCATCCGTCAGAATGAACGTCGCAACGCCCGCAACACGGCGCGCATGTCGCGTGTCCGCACCTTCGTGAAGAAGGTCGAGATGGCGATTGAGTCGGGCAAGAAAGACGACGCCACGACCGCCCTGCGTGCGGCCCAGCCGGAACTGCAGCGCGCGGTTGGCAAGGGTGTGCTTCACGCCAACACCGTTGCCCGTCGTATTTCCCGCCTGTCCGCCCGTATCAAGTCTCTTGTTGCGGCGTAAAATACTGTCTGTTTCTTTTATCTGAAAGAAACATGAAAGTAATGAAGGAGGTCGTGTATCGCCATTAGTGGTGATAGCGGCCTTTTTTGTTTGTCGTGCCGCGTATTGTGACGGGGTTTTGGCGGGGCGGGGCAGATTCCCGTTGCTTCGTCCGATTCCCTGCTCTAACTTGCGGGGATAATTCCAACGCCATCGGTAGCCTTGCCCACAGGGGCAGGTGTACGGGTCGTGCCCTGCGCGCGACTGCCCGCCCCGTGCGGGACGGGCGGCGTTGCGGGACGGTATGAATGGAGCGGGGGCACGGACCGGCGGGCGCGAAAGCGCAGGTTGCGTGCCCATGTAGCCGGGAGCGGATATGACGGGCGGACTGGAAGGCTATGACGCGGTTGCGGAAGCCAACGCACAGAAAAGCGTGCTCGCCATTCATTGGTCGCGCATCTGCCAGCGGCTGAAGGCGGAAGTGGGTGAGGTCGAATACCGCACCTGGCTGCGCCAGATCACGGTCGGCCCGGTGGAGGAAGACGAAATCACCCTCTACCTGCCACCCGCTTCCTGCGCGACTGGGTGCGGGGGCAGTATGGCGACCGGCTGGGTACGCTGTGGAACGCGGAAGTGCCCGCCATCCGTCGTGTCGAACTGCAGGTCGCCCGCGCGGACGCGGCCCCGGTGGCGCC
>NZ_BAIO01000541.1 GCF_000613305.1 Komagataeibacter kakiaceti JCM 25156 | reverse complement strand
GGGGTCGGTCTCGTCCACTTCCAGCTCGATCACGCGGCCAATGCGCACTTCGCCCACGTTCCTGAAATCCAGCACATGCAGGGCATGTTCCACCGCCTTGCCCTGCGGGTCGAGCACGCCTTCCTTCAGCATGACGGTCACGCGCACCTTCATTGCATTACCTCCGGTCCCTTCATGTCGGAATTCGTGGCCTCGGGCAGGATACCCAGGCGCATCGCCACTTCCTGATATGCTTCCTCAACCTTGCCCATGTCCCTGCGGAAGCGGTCCTTGTCCATCTTCTCGCTGGTCTTGGCGTCCCACAGGCGGCAGTTGTCGGGCGAGATTTCATCGGCCAGGACGATACGCATGTTATCGCCTTCGAACAGGCGTCCGAATTCCAGCTTGAAATCGACAAGGATGATGCCGACGCCCATGAACAGGCCGCACAGGAAGTCGTTCACGCGCATGCTCAGCGCCACGATGTCTTCCATGTCGTGCGGGCAGGCCCAGCCGAAGGCGGTGATGTGTTCCTCACTCACCATCGGGTCGTTCAGGGCATCGTTCTTGTAATAGAATTCGATGATCGGGCGCGGCAGGCGCGTGCCTTCCTGAATGCCCAGCCGCTTGGACAGGGAGCCCGCGGCCACGTTACGCACCACGACCTCGAGCGGGATGATCTCGACTTCGCGGATCAACTGCTCGCGCATGTTGAGGCGGCGGATGAAATGGGTCGGAATCCCGATATCGTGCAGGCGCAGCATCAGGTGTTCGCTGATGCGGTTGTTCAGCACTCCCTTGCCGGTGATGATGCCCTTTTTCGCGCCGTTTCCGGCGCTGGCGTCATCCTTGAAATACTGCACGAGAGTACCGGGTTCTGGCCCCTCGAAAAGGATTTTGGCTTTTCCTTCGTAAAGCTGGCGGCGGCGGCCCATACTCATCCTTCACATAACGCTGTGGGGACGGGCCGGGAGCGGCCCCTCCCCTGATCTGCGGGATCCGTTACTGGCATGATCCCGAATAATGCGCATGCCATAGCAGCGTTCCGGCCGGGAAGATACCATTTACCTCTGGTGGCCGCCCTACGCGTCCAGATTGACCGGATGGTAGCCCACGCGGTCGGGCGCGCCGGGGGCGAAAAACCATGACCGGCCATCCCCCACCCGCGCCACGCCGATGGCCGATGAACTGCATGTGCCAAAGCCGGAACGCGGCGGAATGTTGATCTCGCTGCCAGCGGGCAGCGAACGGTCGGCCAGCAGGGTGGTCCACGCCGTCCATTCCGGCGGCACGGGGCGGATCGCGGCGCGGAATCGGGGCAGGTGCCGGTGGATGCGCGGCATGGCCATGTCATCGGGGTCGGTGGTGGCGACCATGTGTACGCCCGGCGCGAGGCGTTCCACCTGTGGCTGGCCGTAGCCGGGGCCACGGATGAAGAAGGCGTCCGTCCGGTCCGCCACGATCATGTTGAACGAGCGCCATGCCCCCGCGTCGATCGTGGCGATATGATCAACCGCCTCACCCGCCGTGGC
>NZ_BAIO01000542.1 GCF_000613305.1 Komagataeibacter kakiaceti JCM 25156 | reverse complement strand
CTCGGGCTGGGCCGTGCTTTCGTCAACGGAAAGAACGGCCGCGACCTGACGACCTTTGGGCCCCTGGCCGATCTGCACCACCAGCGTGGTTCCCGGCGCGACCGTGGCATGCCCGGTCGGGTTCAGGGCATTGGCGTGCAGGAACACGTCACCCGATCCGTCGGACAGCTCGACAAAGCCGAAGCCCTTCTCGCTATTGAACCACTTTACGGTGGCGCCAATTTCCGGGCCGGATGCGACGATCTGGGGACCAGCGCCTCCGCCACCAAAGGAACGGCGGGGCGGCGGGGCGCCGCGATCACCAAATGAAGGCGATGACATGAAATCATCGTCAAATCCGCCGCGGCGCGGGGAGCGGGAGCTGCGGTCGGTCCTGTTACTTCTCAACGGTCGTAATCCCGAGGTCTAGGTGGTGGATATCCCCTGCGGGAACCCCACCGAATGAAAGCACGTTTGCAGGATGGAGATCAGCCTTTCTGGCGCTTACCGTGGTTTAGGCGGCCCGGCTCCGGATAACATTCTCTGTCCTGCGGTGACCCTAGCATAAATCGCATCGGCATCAACAACACCAAAGCATATTCCCGCCGTTGGTTGCACAAGAATTCTCACCTGTGAACAGTTTTGTGAGCGGCGGGACACACCGGCATGGACGCCAAAAGCTGCAAATTAAATTCAGGAATTATCCTTGCATTTCGCCGCGGGCGCACATTATGGGGAAAGCGCCCTGCGTCACATGCTCCCTAGCTGATAAGAATATCGTGCAATGTCTGATACATCGCCCCCCCGCCGTGGCCGTGGTCGCCCACCAAAGACAGCCCGCGCGCCAGAGGGCACGCGCGGCATGCTGGTGCGGGCGGGCGTGGAGCTGCTGACGGAAAAGGGATTTTCCGCCACCCGCGTGGATGACGTGCTGAATGCTACCGGAATTTCAAAAGGCTCGTTTTACGCCTGCTTTGACAGCAAGCAGGCGTTCGGCCGCGTCCTGATCGAGCATTACGCCAGCTATTTCAACGCCCGCATCGACCGGTGCCTGGCCGATGGCGCGCGCCCGCCGCTGCGGCGGCTGCTCGATTTCGTTCATGACGCGCGTGATGGCATGCAGCGCCACGCATTCCGCCGGGGATGCCTGATCGGCAATCTCGGCCATGAAATCGATATTCTGCCCGAATCGTTCAATACCCTGCTATGCGCGATTCTGCGCGGCTGGGAACGCCGCGTGACCGAATGCCTGCTGGAAGTGTACGGCGCCGCGCCCAGCGCCGCGCAAAGGCAGCTCTGCGCCGGATTTCACGTTATTTCTGGATCGGGTGGGAAGGGGCCGTACTGCGCGCGCGGGTGGAACACGGCCCCGCGGCGCTCGATCTGTTCGCGACCTTCTTTTTCGTGCAGGCGGCGGACCTGCTGGGAGTGGCCGCACCCGACATGGCCCGCACTATCCCGCCCGTATCGCCCGGACCGCCTGCGCGCGTGAAAACAGATCCAGCAGCAGGC
>NZ_BAIO01000543.1 GCF_000613305.1 Komagataeibacter kakiaceti JCM 25156 | reverse complement strand
CCCCGGGCCGGGACCGACCTCCACCACATGCTGGCCGGACAGATCCCCCGCAAGCGCGGCAATTCGCGCGGTCATGGCGGGATCGAGAAGAAAGTGCTGGCCCAGCGCCTTGCGCGCGTCCAGCCCGTGCCGCGCAATGGTCTCACGCAGCGGTTCAAGGCCCTGCGGCCGTTCCAGCATGGTCATGTCCGGGTCAGGATTTCGAGCGCATGTCGATGATCGCGCGGCGCTTGAGGTCACGGTTGAGCTGCCGCGATGTCTGTTCCACACGTTCGTTCAGCAGGTGATCGGCGATTTCGCTGGGGGTCTGGATGGCGATGTTGCGTTCCTCACGCGAGCAGACCATGAGCAGCACGATCCCGTCCTGTGACACCAGCGGGTGGCTGGCCTGACCGGGGGCGAGGGGCTCGATGACCTCGCGCATGCGGGGGTTGAGCCGGTTCAGCATCAGCTCGCCCGGATCGCTCGGGTGTTTTTCCCCCAGTTTCTTGTTCTGCTCTTCCATCTGGTCACAGGTCTTGACGGTGGTGGAGAAGCTCGTGGCCTGATCGAGCGCCGCCTTCTGCTGGTCCGTCGGGTTTTCGGGGTCGAGCGGCACATCGAAGGGGAAGAAAGCCTGCCGCATGGAAATGATGGTGGCCATCTGGTGGCCCACTGTCCGCCGTTCGGCGATGGTGGCGATCACGTAGCCACCCGCCACGCGGATGGGGTTGGAAATGGCGCCATCGGGCATCTGCCGCGCCACTTCGACAACCTGCGGGTCAAGCCCGTCTTCCTGCATCCAGCCCATCATGCCGCCATCCAGCGCGCTCTGCCCCTGTGAGAACTGCGCGGCCACGATGGGGAACGGCGCGCCCTCACGCAGTTCCTGAATGATGGTTTCGGTGAATTTCAGTTCGTTTTCCGTATGGCGCGGATCCTCGACGGGCACGAATATTTCGCTGATCATGTATTCCGGCTTGCCATCCTCACGCTTCAGCGCCGCCATGCGCTGTTCGATCTCGGAGGCGGTGATGCGGCCGCGCTCGCCCGTTTCCTGCCGCAGCACCTGCGTCCAGCCAAGCTGGACGCGGATCTGGTCGATCAGCGTGGTCAGCGACACGCCATCTTCCGCCAGCTTGTTGCGCAGCGTGTTCTCGGGCATGCCGTTGCGCTGTTCGATGCCGGATATGGCGTCCGCGATCTGCTTGACCGGCACGTTGATGTGGCGGTCAAGCATTTCCTGCATGCGCAGCCGTTCATCGATCAGCTGGCGCACGATCTGCGGGCGCAGGCGTTCCATGATGTCGTCACTGACATCAAGACCCGATGACAGCGCGAACAGGCGGCCGCGCGTATCGACATCGCGCTTGGTCAGCACGGAGCCGTTGACGGTGGCGATGATGGCATCCTGATCTTCCGCCGCCTGCGCCTGTTCGGCAATGGAGCGGGGCGTGCGTGCGGCGGCTTCCGGCCCATGCCCCGCCAGCGCCATCCC
>NZ_BAIO01000544.1 GCF_000613305.1 Komagataeibacter kakiaceti JCM 25156 | reverse complement strand
CCAGCCTGTCGGCCAGCATGCCCGCCGCGCACGGATGGCGATATTCGCGGCGATCGTCCCGCGTGAAGCGGTTGTCGAGCCGCTATCCATATTGATCCGGGTATCCCCCAGCACCGGCCGCACATCCTCACGCGCGCAGCCGAGCGCCTGCTCCATGGAGACTGTACCACGGCCGTGATGCCCTGCCCCATTTCCACCAGATCGCACCACGCCTCGATCCGTCCATCCTCGGCAAGGCGCAGGCGGCAGGCCAGCGGATCCTCGAACAGCGTGCCAAGCCCGTTGCCCTGGTAGATCAGCCCCATCCCCACGCCGCGCAGATGCGTGTCATCCCCGCGCGCAGGCAGGCGGGGAGTGCGCCATTGCGGGCTGCTGGCCGCGGCGTCCAGCATCTCGCGCAGATATATGGAGGGGGCCACGGCCTGTCCCAGATACCCCCGATCCCCGGGACCACGCAGGTTCCGACGCCGGATCTCGACGGGGTCGAGGTCGATCAGGCGGGCCAGCCGGTCCATCTGGCATTCGACGGCGTAATTCATCTGGTTCGCGCCAAACCCGCGAAATGCGCCACCCGTGCCGTTATTGGTAAAAACCAGCCGCCCGCGTGAGCGCACATGCCCGGCCAGATAGGGGCCGGTGACATGCTCCATCGCCGTTTCCAGCACACAGGGCGCGAGTGAGGAATAGGCCCCGCAATCCGCGATCACATCCACATCCTGCGCCACGATCCGGCCCTGTGCGTCGCAGCCGGTTTTCATGCGGATGCGCATGGGCGGGCTCCTGGTGCCCGCCTGCACGGATTCCTCGCGGTCCAGATGCATGCGCACGGGCCGCCCGCTCCTGATCGCCAGAAGCGCCAGGGCGGGCTGCACCGTCAGTTCGTCCTTGCCCCCGAAAGCCCCGCCCACGGGGCTGGAAACGATATGTATCCGCTCGGCCGGCCAGTCGAGAATGCGCGCAAGCTGCATCCTGTCGCGCGTGCCATGCTGGGAACCGACACGGACATGCAGCATGCCCGCGTCATCGACATAGGCGTAGCCCCTTCCGTCTCCATGAAGGCGTGCATCTGCCGGGGGGTTTCGTATGTGGCTTCCACCACATGGGCGCAGGCGCCGAACGCGTCCTCCACGTCGCCATAGCCAAATCCGACCTCGCGGCACAGGTTGCCATTGTCATGCACGCGTGGCGCATCGTGTTCCAGCGCCGCCACCGGGTCTGACACCACCGGCAGATCCGCGTATTCCACATGGATCAGATCGAGCGCGCGGGCCGCCGTCACCGCGTCAATGGCCGCGACCGCCGCCACCATGTCGCCTGTATAGCGCACCTTCGTATCACACAGGGCGGGCTGGTCCTGCCATACGATGCCAAAGCCGTTCAGGCGGGAACGTCACGCGCGGTCACGACCGCATGCACGCCCGGCAGCGCCCGCGCCGCCGTGGCGTCAATCCGCACGATCCG
>NZ_BAIO01000545.1 GCF_000613305.1 Komagataeibacter kakiaceti JCM 25156 | reverse complement strand
CGCCGGTCTTCCTTGACGCCGCGCATACCGACGCCACCATCCCCGCGGCGCGCAACTGACCGTCACCCTGAACGGGCTGAACGGCCATCCCGCCCTGCGCATGCGCGCCACGCAGCACCCCGCGCTGGGACCGCATGATTTCCGATCGCTGGGCAATGCAAGCTGGAACGCGCAGACAACCCTGCTGGCCAGCGGCACGCTGACCCTGCGCGGCCGGGGGCGCGTGCTGGCGCGATGGAACCTGAAGGTCACCCCCAACCCCGCCCCGGAAATCGCATGGGGCAAGAACCCCGGCAGTCATGATGGCGAATGGCGCACCCGCCTGCCCTATCATGTCTCACAGCCCTATGGCATCGCGGGCATGCATGCGGAACTGATCATGCCGGACAGCCCGCGTGACCGGCTTGATGTCCCGATCCCGCTGAACGGCCACCCCCGCGTGGCGGATGATGTGGCCACCCCCGACCTGTCCGAAAACCCATGGGCGGGGGAGGATGTTACCGCGCGCCTCGTCGCCACGAGCAGCAGCGGCGTCACCGCCACATCCGCCCCGGTCCGGTTGCGTATCGGCGCGCGGAACTTCAGCAACCCGCTGGCCAAGGCGATCCTTGATATCCGCAAGCGCATCGCCCTGCGGCGGGAGAACCGCACGCAGGGCATGCGCGAACTGCTGGCGCTGGGTCAGGCCGATACCTTGCTGACCCATCAGGTCGGGCTGCTTCTGGCCCTTACCAGCACGGCGGCGATGCTGGACAGCGAGGATGTGCCCGATGACTACGCCATAACCCAGGCCACGGGGCGGCTCTGGTACCTGGCGCTCGACATCGAGCATAACCGCCACGACATCAATAACGAACAGGCCGATTTTGGCGTGCAGGCCGCGCAGGAAGCCGTACGGCAGCAGCTTGAACACATGCGCCAGATGGGAGCGGCGGGACAGGGCCCCGACCAGCAGGCCGAACTCCAGCACCGCATGCAGGCGCTGAAGGATGCGATTTCACGCAAGATGCAGGCCCTTGCCCAGCAGGCCATGCGCGAACATTCCGCCATGCCCGCCATTCCGGAAATGACCGCGCGCGGGGAGCAGAATCTGGGCCGCATGATGCAGCAGTTGCAAGATGACGCCGCCGGGGGCCGCAATGCCGACGCCATGCAGAAACTCCAGCAGATGGAGGACATGGCCGACAGCATGCGCAACGCGACCCCGCAGGACATGGTGCAGCTTGCCCAGCAGATGCAGGCCCGCCAGCGCGCCAGGGAACTGCGCCACGCGCTGCGTGACCTGACGGCCCGCCAGTCGCAACTGCTCGACCATGCCCAGTCGCGTCTGGACCAGGAGCGGCGCGAGCGCGAACGCGAAGCCGCGAAACAGCAGACGGACATGGATGAGGACGGATCCGACCTGTCCACCCTGTCCACGGCGGACCTGCTGCGCCAGTTGGGCATCACGCCGCC
>NZ_BAIO01000546.1 GCF_000613305.1 Komagataeibacter kakiaceti JCM 25156 | reverse complement strand
CAGTCGGCGGGCATTGCGCGGCTCGATCACGCGGCCGGGCGCGCCTGTCTCATCGGTTATCACATTGACCACATCAGGCCGCGTGCCGAGCGATGGAAACAGCGCTTCCTCGATACGGGTGCGGAAAGCACTGTCACTTTCCCCCTGCCCGCGCGTGAGTGTCGCGCCAAAGAAATCAGCGGCGAACATATCCAGAAATGCGTCGGACATGGTGGCCAGACGCGTCTGGTCATTCGTGCCCGCCAGCATGGCCCATATCCATGCGAACATGCAGCCAAAGCCCTGCAGCATGGCGTTCAGCACCGGGGCGGATTCCGCCTCCCCCGTGGCGGGAGCGGCGGGGAACCAGCCAGGGGCAGCAGCATGCGGATGCGCCGGGCAAAGCCGTTCCGTGTCATGTCAGCCAAAGGACACCGTCCCCGCCCGATAGGCCGTTCCGGTTGTCGCTGGCAGGTCGACCGTGCCCCCCGCCAGCGTTACGCCTGCAACATTGGTGACGGCGGTACTGGTGGCATAGGCAATCTGGATGAGTCGCGAGTAACTGGCCGCCGCCCCGATGGCGAGACTGTTGAGATAGGACGCGATGCCGGTGCTGATGGTGGCCTGTACGGTCGTGGCATCGACCGTGCCGCCTAGCGTTACCGTCATGATAATGGCGGGCCGCACGATCACGGGGCGCACCACCTGGATGGACACGGCCGCGGGGCGTACATCCTCCACCGCCGCATAGACCGTGTTGATGAGCGTATCGGCCACATCGCCCGATCCATCATCGACATATACCACCACATTTCCCGGCAGGGTCGCGCCCGATGTATCCACGTTCTCCCGCACCTGATAGAGCAGGCTGGCGGATACATCCGTTACCGCATCCTCGATCGCCATGACCGTCGCCTTGGAGCGGCTGTTGATGTAGGAAACAAAGCGCGCGCGCAGCGCCGCATCGCTCTCGCCATCGCTGCCATTGGTCAGGGCGGTGGTGTTGGTGACCGTATCAATGCCGGAAATGGCCGTGCCCAGCAGGCAGATCGCGCCGACCGCCACATTGCCAGCCGTGCCCGCGCTTTCGCACTGTACCGCAATGGTAATGGCGCTGGTGCCCGCAGGCCGGATATATCCCCCGGCGCTGGCCGACCAGGCGGCATTGGTGCTGTCTTCCATCACGTCGAACACAAGGCCCGATGCGGTCCGGACCGTCGCCCCCACCGCAATGGTGGCGGACTGGCTGGCGGGCGTGAACGAGGTAAAGGTGACCATGCCCGTCGCCACCGTGCCGGGCAGGCGCGCAAGGCCAAAATCCTGCACGAAGCTGTCTACATCCGGCCCGATGGATGTCGCCAGCCGTGTGCGTGAGAGGATTTGCAGCGCAATGAACTGGAACCACAGCCCCAGCCCGGCCACGGCCTCCAGCATGGCGCGCCCGGCCGAGCCGACATTCAGGTCCAGCAGCGCGG
>NZ_BAIO01000547.1 GCF_000613305.1 Komagataeibacter kakiaceti JCM 25156 | reverse complement strand
CCGGCACCGGGCAGGACGAACTGCTGCCGCCCGGCGAAGATGCCGGTTTCACGCACGCCCGCGCGGCGGTCGGTCATGAGGATAATGTCATGCCCCCGGCGCACCAGTTCACAGGCCAGTGCCTCGGCCGGGAAGAAATGGCCACCGGTGCCTCCGGCCGCGACAGCAATGCAGTGACGGGTCATGATGATGCTTTCCGCGTTGAGGAAGGGGGCGTGCCGAAGGATCCGAACCGGCCCTCACCCAGCCGGTTGCGGGTCAGGGCCAGCACCATGCCGATTGTAAGCGCAACCGACATGGCTGACGACCCGCCATAGGAAATGAATGGCAGCGTCATGCCCTTGGTCGGGATCAGGTGCAGCGTGGACCCCATGTTGACGAAGGCCTGCAGGCCGAACCCCGTCATGAGCCCCGCCGTCGCCACCGCGATGAAGATCATTTTCATGCAGCAGCTTGAGCAGCGTGCGGATCACCATCGTGGCGAAGACGCCGATGATGAACAGGCAGATCAGCATGCCGAATTCCTCCCCCGCCACGGCGAAGACGAAGTCGGCATGGGCGTCGGGCAGCAGATCCTTCACCCGGCCCTCACCGGGGCCGCGCCCCAGCAGGCCGCCATTGCCGAACGCGCGCAGGGCCGTGTCGATCTGGTAATGGTCGCCCACTGCCGGGTGCAGGAACCGCTCCACGCGTGAACGCACATGCGGAAACACCATGTAGGCCCCGATAAACGCCGCGACCATGCCGGCCACCCCCGCGCCCACCAGGAACAGGCTCAGCCCGTCAATGAACAGCTGGGTCAGGAACACGGTGGTGATGACGCTGAGCATCCCGATATCGGGCTGTGACTTGAGCAGCAGCAGCACAAGCCCGAACAGAGCGAACGCGACCAGCATGCCGGGAAAATATTTCTGCCCCCGCCCCCGGGTCAGCAGCCACGCGGTGACCACGGCAAAGCAGGGCTTGAGGAATTCCGACGGCTGGACCGACATCATGGGCAGCGCGATCCAGCGCCGCGCACCCTTGATCTCGATGCCATGGACAAGGGTGAGGAACGTGGCCCCCAGCGCCAGCACGAACCCGATCCATCCCGCCAGCCGCACACCGCGCAGTGAGAGAAGGGAGGTGGCGATGACGATGATGGCCGCCAGCAGCAGGAAGCAGACCTGCTTGAAAATGAACATGTCGCGCGACGCGCCGATACGCACCGCGACCGCCGGGCTGGCCGCGAGCATCAGGATATAGCCGAACCCGATCAGGATCCCGACGCAGATCAGCGTGACCCGGTCGATGCTCCGCCACCATCGCGCCGCCTGCGATGTGTTTATGCGCGACATGCCGCTCATCCGGTCGCGGTGCCTCCCGCATCGGCCGCAAGGTCACGCACCAGCGCGGCAAAGCGCGCGCCACGTTCCTCGAACCCGGTGAACTGGTCGAAGCTGGCGCAGGCG
>NZ_BAIO01000548.1 GCF_000613305.1 Komagataeibacter kakiaceti JCM 25156 | reverse complement strand
CAGCCAGATCGGCCGCCGCACCAGCCGCTGATACAACCGGCCCGAAAGACACGACGCCCCGGCGGAAAGGCTTTTCCCGCCGGGGCGTTTTGCATTCAGCCCGGCGTGGCCCGATCATGCTGCCCCCTGCGGCGGAACGTGCGGGTGACATGCTCCCGTAGGCCGCCAGATCCGGCAGGATGGCGTTATGCAGCGAACGGACACTGTCATGCGCGGCATAAAAGCGTAGCGATGTGGCGATGCCGGTAATGATGGCGGCCCCCACGAACACACCATCCACTTCTATGATTTTTGAATCGAACATGATTTCCTGCCCTGAACCGCCGCTTCCGGCGGCTTGCGGCCTGCCTCATCCACGGGGCGACCGGTTGAAAAATTGTGGCACGATTTTTGCTTTATCGTTGCCCTGCCCGCGCCAACGCAACGCATGTCGGGAAAGTTGCCTGACCTGATCGCGCGAACGCAAAAAAACAGACCATAAAAACCCCATTCCCGATGCAACTGGCCCGCATGGGCATAGCATCATGCCATCCCTGATCTTTTCAAACCGGGGAAGAGAAAGGCCGTTATTGTGGCATTTTCATGATCGCGCACCATCTTCCCGAGTCGATACTGAAACAATACAGTCCAAACAGGCCATGGCAGGCGATATTATTTATTTTCATGTCGAACCGACAGGACAGGGCTGCCATGCCCCTGCCCTACGTGACAGAATCAGGATAAAAGCTGTTTTCTTTCCCACGCAACCAACCGACAGACCCGGTGCCGTCCCTTGAGCAGCCTGACCCATTCCCTCTTTACCCAATCCCGCCCCGTCATCCGCCGCGCCATATCGGGCGGGGTGCTTGCGCTGTGTCTGGCGCTGACCGGCCTGCCCCGCGCCGCTCATGCCGCACCGGCCTATCCCGCACCGATCGTGGGCGGTGAGACCACGGCCCACGCATGGGGCATCGACACCCGCTTTGCCCGGACCGCGCCATGCCGGGTTGACATCACCCTCAACCAGACCATCTTCCTGGCCCATGTGCCCGAAATGATTCAGGCGGGCATTTTCAATGCACAGGTCACGCCCGCACTACAGCAGCAGGCCCCGCATTACCTGATGAACACATTACAGACGGATGTGACGCCCGGCTTCGTCCATACGCTGTTCACACAGCGCAATGCCCCCGCAGGCTGCCACTTCGCCTGGTCCTACGTCACGCCCGATGGCGCGACACACCCCATGCTGGGATTTGACATGACCCGGCAGGCGCATGACCGGATCGACTGGGACCATCTGCCCTTTGGCGGCATGGCCGCGATGACGACCAGTCTCACGATGGACCGGGAGTTCGATGTACTGGTCAATCAGGAAACCGTGGATGTGACCATCGCCCTGTCCAAAAGCCAGAACCAGGCCGACCTGCCCCCACCGACCGGGCAAACGCCCTGACCCCGCACCCC
>NZ_BAIO01000549.1 GCF_000613305.1 Komagataeibacter kakiaceti JCM 25156 | reverse complement strand
CCACCACCACCCGCAGGGCGGCGCATATATCCTCCACCACTTCCCGCCATGCGTGATCCGGCGGCGCCAGCCGGGGCTGGCGGAACTGGCGCAGGTTTGGGTACCACCGGCTCCCCCGACAGGTGGCCGTGGCAATCGCCCCCGCATCGGGCCATGACCGCGATGGCGCGGGCACATCGAATGCTGGCGACCAGCGCCAGTCCCCCCCAAAACGATTGAGCAGCCAGACCGGGCACCCCATCGCCCCGGCCAGATGGGCCGCGAGCGTATCCACGCTGATGACCAGATCCAGCGTGGCGATCAGCCGCGCGGTATCGAGCAGGTCACTATTCGGTGGGCCTTCACGCCACACAAAGTCCGGCTCCGTTCCCACGCGCGCCTGTGGATGCAGGGATATGAAGGTGACATCCCCGACCGCCGCCAGCGGGGCCAGGGCGGCAGCGGGAATGGAACGGCGCGCATCAAAACGGTAGGCCGGATTGCCCGCATGGCACAGGCCGACACGCAGCTTTCCCGTTCTTCCCCCATCGGGCCACCACGGCTGTTCCCCCAGATAGGGGACGAAATCGGGCACCTCCGCCACGCCCAGTACATGCGGCAGGCTGAACAGGTCGCACTGACAGCAGGCATACCCGACAGCATTTATGTCAGGAGTGATA
This sequence comes from Komagataeibacter kakiaceti JCM 25156, assembly GCF_000613305.1. Next base: position 787 of record NZ_BAIO01000549.1, on the reverse strand, counting down.
ATTTCTATAGGGTGACCGCTTTCCCGCATGGCGCTTTCCAGCGTCAGGGCCAGCCTGTGCAGCGCGGGCGGCACTTCCAGCACCACCGGCACCCGCCGCGCCGCAAGCGGCACGTAGCGCAGGAAATGAATCGCGTCGCCCAGCCCCTGCGCCATATGCACCAGCAGCCTGCCCCCAGCCGGTAGCGAGTGGCCATTCCAGCGCGGCAGCACGGCGGCGGACGGGTGTGGCGGCAGGAAGGCAAGACGGGACTCCCACAAGACCCAGCCCGACGCCAGTTCCCCCTGCGCCAGCCGCACGACACCGAGGTTGAAGCGCGCCCGGTCCAGTGTGGAGGTATCCGGCGGCGGGGTCTGGGCCAGCATGGCCTCATAGCCGGTGCGGGCCAGTGCGTGCCGCCCACTTTCAAACAGTCCCGTCAGGTGGTTAAGCGTGATGCGGGCATCGGCTGGCCGCATATGCCGGGCCTGCCGCAATGCCGCCTCCGCCCCGGCCATGTCACCCAGCGCCATGCGGGCAAGGCCGAGATTATTGCAGATTTCCGCACGCGCATGCCCCATCATGGCGCGCTGGAGCAGATCGGCGGCGGCACGCATCTCACCGCGCGCGAACACGAGCGTGCCCAGATCCGACAGGGCCACGCCATCATCGGGCGCATGGTCCAACCGTGCGCGCAGGGTGGCCTCGACCTCCGCCTCCCGCCCCGATGCCCGCAGCATGTCCACCAGTTCATGGGCATATGCCGCCGTGTCCGGTGCGTGCCGCACGGCCTGGCGCATCTGTTCCA
>NZ_BAIO01000550.1 GCF_000613305.1 Komagataeibacter kakiaceti JCM 25156 | reverse complement strand
CCGCCTGCGGGCCCTGCGTGGCGATGCGGATCGTCTCGCCCCGGCCCGCCCCCAGCATCATGAGCCCCATGATGGAATGGCCGCAGACCGTCATCTCCGCATGGATGACCTCAACGGATGCATCGAATTTTTCCGCGACCGTCACGAATTTCGCGGCGGCGCGCGCATGCAGCCCGCGCTGGTTGACAATGCCCACATCCGCCATGTGGGCCATGTGGGCCATATCCTGATCCCGCGCCATGGGTCAGTCCCCGTGGCCCGCGATACTGTCGGCCCCATCCAGGCAGTCGCCCGTGCCGGACAGGCAGGCGGGCGGCAGGTGCGAGGCGACGGAGATGTAGCGCCTGCCCGCCGCTTCCGCCCCGTTGAGGCAGTCCTGCATGCTGGCATGGCCACGCATCTGCGCGAGCTTGACCAGCATGGGCATGTTCACGCCCGCCAGCACCTCCACCCGGTCGTTCTTCAGGGCGGACAGCGCCACGTTCGACGGCGTGCTGCCGAACATGTCGGTCAGCAGGATGACACCTTCGCCACTATCCACCGACTCGATGGCTTCAAGCAGCGCGCAGCGGCAGTTTCCCGGCACGGCGGCGGGCGTGACGTTGAATACCGTCGCCTGCGCCTGCGGGCCGACCACGTGTTCGAGCTCACCCTTCAGGGTCTCGCCCAGAATCCCGTGCATCACGAACACAAGGCCGATCATTTGGGGGCTGTCCGCTCCGTTGTTTCCGACAGGCCGCGCGGGCGATTGGCCCAGCGCCAGCTACTGCGCCCCTGACGGGCAAGTTCACGATGCATGACCACAACCGGCCATGGCTCATGCGGATGAATGTCTCCCGCCCGTTGCGCAAGCCTGCGCGCGAGCGCCTCCACCAGGGTGACGGAGCGGTGCCGCCCCCCCGAACAGCCCAGCGCGATGGTCGCGTATTTCTTTCCCTCCCGCACGAAGCGCGGCAGGACGAGTTCCAGAATTCCCACGATCCGGTCCAGGAATTCCTGATAATCCGGATCCCTTTCCACATATTCGGCCACCGCCGCATCCAGCCCGGTCATGGCGGACAGCGTGGGTTCGTAATAGGGATTGGTCAGGAAACGGGCGTCGAACACCATATCCGCCTCCCGCGGGAGGCCGGCGGGAAAAGCGAAGGACATGAGCGCGACCGTCAGCCCGTCCAGCCCACCGGCCGACCATTCCCCGAATCGGGCCTCGACAAGCTGGCGCAGTTCCGGCGGTGGCAGGTCGGAGGTGTCGATCACCACATCCGCCGCCTCCCGCAGGGGGATGTCAGGGTGATTTCGGCCTCGATTCCTTCCTTCACGGTGCCATGGGCGGCCTGCGGGTGGCGCCTGCGGGTGGCGGTATAGCGGCTGAGCAGCACGCTTTCCTCCGCCGTGGCGTAGATCAGTTCGGCGCTGAGGGCGGGATTGACGCGCAGCCGCG
>NZ_BAIO01000551.1 GCF_000613305.1 Komagataeibacter kakiaceti JCM 25156 | reverse complement strand
CGCCATTCCCGCTGTGCCGGTGGCCGACACCATCAAGCGCGCGCGTGACGGCATCATCACCGATACCGTGCCCCGCACCGACCTGTTCCGCGCCCAGACGCCGCAGGGCTTCCGTTTCGGGATATTGCGGGATCTGCACCGCTCCGCCACCGCCGCCGATGCGACGGATGACGCCGCCCTGCTGGAACTGGCCGGGCACCATGTCGCCATCGTTCCCGGTTCGGAAGACAATATCAAACTGACCTACAAGGAGGATCTGGTGCGCCTGGAACGCCTGATCGGCCCGACCCTGCTGCCGCGCACCGGGATCGGCTATGACGTGCATGCCTTTGCCGAGAACCGGCCCCTGATCCTGTGTGGCGTGAACGTGCCGCACACACGCGGCCTTGCCGGACATTCGGACGCCGATGTGGGGATTCACGCCCTGTGCGACGCGATTTACGGCGCGCTGGCCGAAGGGGACATCGGCCGCCACTTCCCGCCCAGCCAGAACCAGTGGAAGGACGCCGACAGCGCGCGCTTCCTCATCCACGCGGGCGAGCGTATCCGCCAGCGCGGCGGCATGCTGGTCAACGCCGATGTCACGCTGATCTGCGAACGCCCCAAGATCGGCCCGCATTCGGAAACCATGCGCGCGCGTCTGGCCGAGCTGCTGAAGGTGGATATTGACCGGATTTCGGTCAAGGCCACGACCTCCGAACGGCTGGGCTTTACCGGGCGGGAGGAAGGAATCGCCAGTCAGGCCTGCGCCACGGTGCTGGTGCCCTGAGCGCCATATCCTGAATCCAGATAAAAAAACGGCCCGGTCACGCGACCGGGCCGTTTTTCATTTCAGGCCCGTTTCACCGCGCCTGACACAGATGCATGAAGCGGTCGGCCTCCACCACCTCCGCCGCAAGCTGGCGCAGGGCCTCAACCAGCTTGGCGTCCTCGCCCCATATCGTCATCTGGATGCGTTCGCCCACGGTGGCGATGTCCGCCGCACGGGTGGCCGATAGCGCGCCCGTCACCACCGCAAGCCCCAGCACGATACTTTTCATGGCGGGTACCATCACGCCCAGCGCCGCCAGCGTGGCGTTGTCCAGCCTGCCCAGCACGTCCCGCCACGCCGCATGCACCTGCGCGGACTGCGCCAGCGGCATGATGCCGTGGGTCACCGCCATGTCGATGCCGTGGCGCGCGCGCAGCCAGGCAAGCTGGGGATCCCATTCCTCCCGCTCCGCCGCGCAGAGCCGGGCGGGATGTTCCGCGCGGTAGCACAGAAGCTCCCCATCCACATACTGCATCAGTGCCGCGACCTGTGCGGCGGGTTCGGGCGCGATCCGTTCGATCATGCTGCCGGCCATGCGTGTCATCGGCAGGTCATCGGGGGTGAATGCGCCCCCCTTTTCGCCGCCCGCGCGCGCCCATTCCCCCGCAATGGCCCCGGCAAGGGGCTCGG
>NZ_BAIO01000552.1 GCF_000613305.1 Komagataeibacter kakiaceti JCM 25156 | reverse complement strand
AGGGTGACCGGGGCGCTACCCGGCGGAGTCGTCACGCCACGCACGCCCGCGGAACTGGACCGGCTGGCCCGGTATGCCCGCAGGCTGGCCCCGGATATTGTGGCGCTTGAGGAAATTGACACCGCCGCCCTTGCCGCCCGCCTGTTTCCCGCCCCGGCCTATCACATCATCCTGTCAGGCGATCATGTGGTGCAGAAGGTAGCGCTCGCCATCCGCGCCGGACTGAGCGTGGAACGCCACCCCGATGTCACGGCGCTGGATGTCTACCCCCCCGATGCGCCGCACCACCTGCGTTCGGGGCTGGATCTGAGCATTGGCGCTGGCCCGGACAGGCTGCGGCTGCTTGTCGTCCATCTCAAGGCCGGATGCCGGGATTCCGGGCCGCGTGAACGCAAACCGGCCTGTGGCACGCTACTGCGGCAGATGGCCGTAATTCAGGACTGGATCCTGGAACGTCAGGATGAAGGGGAAGCCTTTGCCGTGCTGGGCGATTTCAACCGCCTGCTGGCCCCGGATGACCCGGCCCTGCGCATGCTGGCGGAAAATGGCCCGCTGACACTCACCACCGCAGGCCATGCCAGCCCCTGCGCGCAGGGCGGTTATTTTATCGACCATATCATTCTGGGCGGGGCCGCACGCGGCTGGCTGCAACCCGACAGCCTGCGGGTCATGCTCTACCGCGCGGACGAAACCGCACGCCTGTCCGACCACTGCCCGGTCTCGGTACGGCTGGCACTTCCGTGACAGAACGACTTCCAACCTCACCCCGATCAAAAACGATAAAAATCTCAGACGAAGCTGTTTTCAAAAAGCTTCAGGAAACGCCGCCTTTTTGAAAAAAGGCGACACCCAAAAACTTTTACTTATTTCTTATCAACAGGTTATCCCGATGGCTGATCCGGAGCAAAACCGGGATCATTCCGGCCAGATGCCCGATGCATGCATGGCGTTCCACCCCACGCCCAGCACCACCATCACGAACAGCACGGCACCCATAAGCTGGAATGTATCCTTATAGGGCCGGAACACACCCGCCACACTGGCCATGGCGGTTTCCGGCGTGGTGGCAACCGCATCATCGGGGGAGACCACCACATGCGTCTGGGCGGCGGGTACGGGGCCGGGATCGGGCACGTCCGTCGCCGCCTGCGCGTCTGCATCCTCATGCGCGGCTTCGTGCGGCGCTTCGTCAGGATTCACCACGCCATCGGAAACAGCGGACGGGGCCACCGCTGTGCCATCCTCCTGATCGGGTGTGTTGGTCATGGCGCTGTTACTCCTGCTCTACCCGGCTCTGTGCCATATAATAGCTGTCAGTTCGGCAAAAGACCAAACCATGGATAAAACATCCCGGTCCATACCGCCACAGCCCGATGAACAGGAGAACTATATGCCACCACCGAACCTGACCCGCCGTCAGGGCCTGACCGCCCTGCTGGC
>NZ_BAIO01000553.1 GCF_000613305.1 Komagataeibacter kakiaceti JCM 25156 | reverse complement strand
GTCCAGTGGCGGGCCAGCAGCAGGCCCGCGGCCTCGGCCTGCGCGATTCCGGTCGGGTTGAGGGGAATATCGGTGCGCCCCTGCGAACGGCCCTGTGCATTCCAGTCCGTCTCCCCATGGCGCAGATACCAGTAAGGGCGGGCGATCAGGTCGGTCATGGGTCGTTCCTTCTTGCTACACCCCTGCGGGGGTAGCGCCGTGCCGGTGAGACGGTCAATCCCCAGCCTCAGTCAAACAGCGAGGAGACCGAACTTTCATCCGATATGGCCTGCATCGCCTGCGAGATGAGCGCTGCCGTGCTGATCTGGCGGATATTGCTCGACGCCCGCACGGCGTCGGTCGCGACGATGCTGTCCGTCAGCGTCAGCATGCCCAGCGGCGACTGGCCCACGCGGCTGACCGCGCTGCCCGTCAGCACGCCATGGGTCACATACGCTTCCACCGCCGCCGCGCCGTGCTTCATCAGCGCTTCCGCCGCGTTGCACAGCGACCCGCCACTATCAACAATGTCATCGACCAGAATGCAGTAGCGCCCCCGCACGTCACCGATCACGTTCATGACCTCCGACACGCCAGCGCGCTCGCGGCGCTTGTCGATGATGGCCAGATCGACATTCAGGCGCTGCGCCATCTGCCGGGCGCGGACCACGCCACCCACATCGGGCGAGACGATCATGAGGTTATGCGCGCCACCGGGAATGTCCATCGGCGGCGCCTCATAGGGAAGCCGGGGTTCGCCATCAAGCTTCATGCGGCCGCGAATATCGCGCGTGAACAGGGGGGCCGCGTACAGGTTGTCAACCGGAATGTCGAGAAAAGCCTGAATCTGCATGGCGTGCAGGTCCATGGTCAGGACGCGGTTGGCCCCGGCCTCGACGAGGATATTGGCGACCAGCTTGGCGCTGATGGGCGTGCGCGGGCCGGATTTGCGGTCCTGACGCGCATAACCGAAATAGGGCATGACCGCCGTGATGCGCCGCGCCGACCCGCGACGCAGCGCGTCGAGCATGATCAGCAGTTCCATGAGGTTGTCATTGGTGGGCGAACAGGTGCTCTGGATGACGAACACGTCCTCGCCACGCACGTTTTCATGGATTTCGACAAAGATTTCCATATCAGCGAAACGCCGGACGGTTGCATTGCAGAGCGGCATTCCCAGCTCTGCCGCGACTTTCTCTGCAAGAGGCAGGTTGCTGTTACAGGCAACAATCTTCATCGTGTGACGCTCCTGGGCGGCGGTGCAGGCGGTGGGGCGGCCTTGTTTGTTTCCGCTCCCGTCATTTCATGTGCCGGGTTCTAACAACCGCCACATACCATGTCACCTGCCTAAGGATGGAGAAACCTGCACGCCTGCCCCTCGTTGCCGATCCGTCACACCCGCCCGTGGCGGCGGAAGCGTCACGCCGGGAAAGGGCCTGCGGGGGGGAGACTGCACGG
>NZ_BAIO01000554.1 GCF_000613305.1 Komagataeibacter kakiaceti JCM 25156 | reverse complement strand
GGCGGCGCATCCGCCGCGTGGTGGTGTGTGGCGGGGGGGCGGCCCCCTGCACGCCATGTGGTGGATGCAGGCAGAAGATAAGGGAATTCGCGGCGGCGGAAACGCCCGTCATCATGGTCTCACCCGCGGGGGAGCGGCTGCTGGAACGTACGCTGTCCGACCTGCTGCCCGACAGCTTCGGGCCGGGCAATCTGCTGATGGGTAGGAGACTGCCTGAAAAACCTGTCTTTGAAACATCCCGCAGATCATGGGGCTGTTTCCGGTAAGGCTTTGTTCACAAGGCTTCGGGCGCCGCCTTTGCTGAGAGAAGGGGGCGCCCGAAAACGCCTGTCGTGTCTTATCTGTCGGAACTGGGGTAGCTCCGGTAATAGGCGCTTGAATGCGCGGGCTGGCGGGGCGTGCCGATACGGCCACAGGCATCGAGCGAGGTGGCCATGACCGCCAGCAGGCCGGTCAGCAGCATGAACATGGCCGCGCGCCGGTGGCGGGTGATGAAGCGGTTCATTTTTCTGCTCCCACGGTTTCAGCTTCCAGTGTGTCGAGCCAGCGCGCGGACTGCGCGCGCACGTTGTCACTCGCGGTGCCGCCAAAACTGGTGCGGGAGGCGATGGAGGAATCGACATCCAGCACCGAGAAGATGTCATCGGTAATGCCGGGTTCCTCGGCCTGCATTTCCTCCAGCGTCAGGTCAGCCAGCCCCACGCCGCGCGCTTCCGCCCTGCCGACCAGGCGGCCCGTGACATGATGGGCGGTGCGGAACGGAACCTTCAGCACGCGCACCAGCCAGTCCGCCAGATCGGTGGCGGTGGAGAAGCCCGAACCGGCATAGGCGCGCATCTGCTCCGCGTTGACGCTCAGATCGCGGATCATGCCATCCATGGCCGCAAGGCTCAGGGCGGCGGCGTCGGTCGCGGCGAAAACGGGTTCCTTGTCTTCCTGCATGTCCTTGGCATAGGCCAGCGGCAGGCCCTTCATCACCGTCAGCAGCCCCACCAGCGCGCCGGTAATGCGCCCGCCCTTGGCGCGGACCAGTTCGGCCGCGTCGGGGTTGCGCTTCTGCGGCATGATGGAGGAGCCGGTGGTGAACGCATCCGACAGGCGGATGAAGGAGAAGGGCGCGGAGCACCAGATCACGATTTCTTCCGCCAGCCGCGACAGATGCACCGCCATGATGGACAGGGCGGACAGGTATTCCAGCGCGAAATCACGGTCCGACACGGCATCGAGCGAATTGGCGGTGGGGCGGTCGAAGCCAAGGGCCCTTGCCGTCATCTCCCGGTCGATGGGAAAGGACGTGCCCGCGAGTGCGGCCGAGCCCAGCGGGGATTCATTGAGCCTGCGCCGCGCATCCGTCAGCCGCCCGCGATCGCGCGCCAGCATTTCCACATAGGCCAGCAGGTGGTGGCCGAAGGTGACGGGCTGGGCGGTCTGCAG
>NZ_BAIO01000555.1 GCF_000613305.1 Komagataeibacter kakiaceti JCM 25156 | reverse complement strand
TCATGGGCGCAGGCGGCCAGCATTCCGGCCAGGCCAAGCGCGATCCAGTGCAGGAAGGGGCGACGGGAAGCGGCGGGGCCGACCCCGGCCCTGTCATCGCCGCCCGTGTCAGTTACTACCCCTGCCTGCGCTGCCGCCATATGCTGTCGTGATCCCGCTCATGCCCCCTGATTCCATGCCGGACGGACCGGCATGACCCGCCCGGGCGGAAAAGGCCACGCACCATAACAGCGTGGCTCCGGCTTGCGCAATGCTGCCACGCGCGCCGTGGGCGGGGATTTATTCCTCCGTGCAGGTGGCGGGATCTTCCCCGGTGCGGTGGCCCGGCGCGTCCAGCGTGGCGAGATCGCGCATGTCCTCATCCGTAAGCTGGAAGCTGAAGGCCTGCAGGTTGGCGCGCATGCGCTCGGGGTGCGCGCTTTTGGGAATGGGCACCGAGCCGGTCTGCACCACCCAGCGCAGCATGACCTGCGCGGGCGTCTTGCCATGCCGCTCCGCCACGCGCAGCAGGGTCGGGTTTTCCAGCACCCGGCCCCGGCCCAGCGGGGTCCAGGCTTCGGTCAGGATGCCCAGCCGGGCATGCAGCGCGCGCTGTTCGGTCTGGGCGAAATCGACATGCATCTCGATCTGGTTGACGGCGGGGGTGACGCCGGTCTCGTCAATCAGGCGCTCGAGGTGTTCGGGCAGGAAGTTGGAGACGCCGATGGAGCGCACGCGCCCCTGATCGCGCAGGTGGATAAGGGCTTTCCAGCTTTCCACATACAGATCCTTGGCGGGCAGCGGCCAGTGGATCAGGTAGAGATCCACATAGCTCATCTTCAGCAGTTCAAGGCTGCGGTCAAAGGCGCGCAGCGTGCTGTCATATCCCTGATCCGCGCCGCGCAGCTTGGTGGTGACAAAAATGTCCTCGCGCCCGATATCGTAACTGACCAGCCCCGTGCCGACCCCGCTTTCGTTGCCATAGCGCGACGCCGTGTCGAACAGGCGGTACCCCGCGTCCAGCGCCTCGCGCACCGCGCGTTCGGCCTGCGGGTTGTCCAGCGGGTAGGTGCCGAAGCCCATTGCCGGAATCCTGTGGCCGTCATTCAGGGTAAGCAGGGGGATGGTGGTCATGATCGTTCCTTCGCCAGATGCCCGGCCGCCAGAATCTGGAATACCTGTCTTGCATGCAGGCATGGGCGTGCTGGCCGGGGTGGGACGTGTCGCCTCTGTCCAGCCTAACGGTATCGGGCCGCGTCCGTTTTATGCCCAGTTTTCAGGACTGGGCTGCATATGGTTCATTGTCACCGTTCAGAAAGGACCCCCATGACCGATCCATCCACCCTGCCAGCCGCCGACCTGCACCATGAAATCCTGACGCTGGATACACATGTCGATATTCCCTGGCCCGACCGTGGCGACTTCGCCACCGGCGCGCCGTCGCGGCGGCTCG
>NZ_BAIO01000556.1 GCF_000613305.1 Komagataeibacter kakiaceti JCM 25156 | reverse complement strand
CGGGTTCGACCTGTTCTGCCTGTGCCGCTTCATCGCGGCGCTGGGTGGTGCGGCCTGCGCGGTGATTCCGCGCGCCATCGTGCGCGATGTGGCGAGCGGGGCCGCGTGCGTGCGGATCATGTCGCAGCTCATGCTGGTTTTCGGGGTCATGCCCATTCTCGCGCCCTCGCTGGGGAGTCTGGTGCTTTCCTTTGGCCACTGGCGCTGGATTTTCGGCATGGCGGTGGGGTACGGCGCGCTGGCGCTGGTGGCGGTGCTGGCCTGCCTGCCCGACACCATGCCGGTGGGAAAGCGCATCGCGTTTTCCATGCCGGGCATGATCGGCCGCTATGCCGGGCTGGTGCGTGAGCCGGTGTTCATGTCCAGCGCGCTGATCAACAGTTTTTCCTCCTTTGTCATGTTCGCCTACATCACCTCGGCCCCGGTGGTGTTCGAGCACCTGCTGCATTTCACGCCCGGTGAGTTCGGGGCGTTCTTTGGCCTGAACGCCGGAATGTTCATCGCCTGCGCGCAGCTTAACGGCCTGCTGGTGCACAGGGTGGACCTGTCGCGCCTGCTGGATGGCGGGATCGCGTGCAGCCTGATCGTCGCCCTGTCCTGTCTTGGCCTGTCGCTGGCCGGGGTGGCGGGGCCGGCGCATCCGTTACTGGTCTGCGCGCTGGTTACGGGCATTACCGGTTCACTCGGCTTCATCGGCCCCAACGCCACGGTCATGGCCTTTACCCACCACGGGCACCAGCTTGGCAGCGCCTCGGCGCTCATGGGGACGATCCAGTTCTCCCTTGCCGCCGGGAGTGGCTTCATCCTGGGCCATGTACTTTCACAGCCCGGCCCCCCTGGCCGTGGTGGTGACGGCGGGCTGTTTCTGTATGGCGGGGTGCAACATCTGGCGGCACATGTGCGACCGGCGCGCGCGGGGGTAGCGCTGGCAGCCGCTATCCGTCCGCGATGCCCAGCAGCGTCTGGCCCAGCGCGGTCCGCCCCATGCGTCCGGCCAGCGCGCGTAGCTGCCCGGCATCGATATAGCCCATGAGAAAGGCCGCTTCCTCCGGTGATCCGACCAGCATGCCCTGACGTGACTGCACGGTCTGCACAAATGATCCCGCCAGCATGAGGCTGTCCGGCATGCCGGCATCCAGCCATGCGCACCCCCGGCCGAGACGTTCGACATACAGGGCGTCCTGCGCCAGATAAAGGCGGTTGAGATCGGTGATTTCCAGTTCCCCCCGGGCGGAGGGGCGCAGGCTGGCCGCCAGTTCCCGCACCCGTCCGTCATAGAAGTAAAGCCCGGTCACGGCCCAGTTCGAGGGGGGGCGCGCGGGTTTTTCCACAATGTCCAGCGCCGTGCCATCGGCCGCGAAGGTCACGACCCCGTAGCGTTCGGGGTCACGCACCTGATAGGCGAAAACCGTGGCGCCCCGCGCGCG
>NZ_BAIO01000557.1 GCF_000613305.1 Komagataeibacter kakiaceti JCM 25156 | reverse complement strand
GGTTTCGAACCAGTGGGCGATCATGTCCGCCGCCGCCGCGTGGACCACGGGCTGCACTTCGGACGAAACCAGCTTGTCCTTGGTCTGGGATGAAAATTTGGGGTCCGGCACCTTGACCGACAGGACGGCGGTCAGCCCTTCACGCATGTCCTCGCCATTCAGGGCGTGGCTGTCCTTCTTGGTGGCGTTGGCCTCGGCATAGCGGCCCACCACACGGGTCAGCGCCTGACGGAAACCGGCCAGGTGCGACCCACCATCGCGCTGGGGAATATTATTGGTGAAGCACAGCATAGTCTCATGGAACTGTCGTTCCATGTGAGCGCGAATTCGACCTTGATGCCGTTTTCCTCGTTCTGGAGCTGCCGGTAATGGGCGGCTCCACGATCGGGTTCTTGCCCTGGTCCAGCCATTCCACAAAGGCGCACAGGCCGCCTTCGTAAAAGAACTTCTCCTCCCGCGCGGGAGTATGGCGTTCATCACGCAGGATGATCTTGAACCCGGAATTGAGGAAGGCCAGTTCGCGCAGGCGACGCTCCAGAATCGGGAACTCGAATTCGACCTTGGCGAAAGTCTCGGCGCTGGGCTTGAAGGTGACCTGCGTGCCGCGCGGCTCGTCGCTTTCGCCCACCACGCGCAGCGCCTCGTCACGTTCCCCGCCGTGAAAACGGATGACATGCTCCCTGCCCTCGCGCCAGATCCGCACCTCCATCCATTCGGACAGGGCATTGACCACGGCAGCGCCCACGCCGTGCAGGCCGCCCGACACCTTGTAGGAATTCTGGTTGAACTTGCCGCCCGCGTGCAGCTTGGTCAGCACCACCTCGGCCGCGCTGACCCCTTCTTCATGGTGCATGTCGGTCGGGATGCCGCGCCCGTCGTCACGCACGCTGACGCTGCCATCTCCGTTCAGCGTGACGGTGCAGCAGGTGGCGAAACCGGCCTGCGCCTCATCCACGGCGTTATCAATGATTTCAAAGGCCATGTGGTGCAGGCCCGATCCATCATCGGTATCACCGATATACATGCCGGGGCGCTTGCGTACCGCGTCCAGCCCCCGCAGAACCGAGATGGATGCCGCATCGTAGTCTGCCGGGGGGATAGCGCCCGCCTCGACCGCGACATCGTGTTTCTGATCGGGACTGGATTGATCGGACATGCCGGCAGATGCTCCACAGCGCATAACAACAAAATAACTGAACGCATTATAGCCCGAACCGCCCGGCGTAACCAGCATTCCCCACCGAAATCATGCGTCAGGCGCAAGATTACCCTGACCCGGCGTTACAAATTCGGCGCAGGCCCGGAGCGGCGCAAACTGTTCCACATCCGTTCCGGTCAGCATCACGCCCGTTTCCATGCGCCCGAGCGCGCGAAAAAGGGCGTCGCGCCGCGCGGGATCCAGATGCACCAGCGGTTCATCCA
>NZ_BAIO01000558.1 GCF_000613305.1 Komagataeibacter kakiaceti JCM 25156 | reverse complement strand
TTGTCATTGCCCGCCGCCATGCCCGGCCCCAGCCCCAGCATCGCGCCCAGCGCCGCCGTAAGCATGTGCCGGTATGAAAAGATGCCGCCATCGGGCGCGACGGGGGGGCAGGGCATGCGCGGCATTGAATGTTCCTGAAAAAAATCTTTTTATTTCATTATACTGTGCCATCCCATGCCGGGCATGACATCGCTTGAACAAATCGGCGACCGCTATAATATACGCACAAGGCATATCGTAAGCCCTGTTATCGGCACATCCCGTATAATTGTGCGGGCAGGCGGGAAGGTTTACGGGTGGGACAGGAATCGGCACACATCGTACGCAGCTACGAACAGGAACTGGAGCATCTGCGTTCCATGATGGCGCGCATGGGCGGGCTGGTGGAACGGCAGACATCGCAGGCCGTGGCCGCCATCGCCGACCGTGACGAGAACGCCGCCGGTATCGCCTCCGACCTTGACCCGCAGGTGGATACGCTGGAACGCGATGTGGAGGCCATGGTCATCCGCATCCTCGCCCTGCGCTCCCCGGTGGCGGGGGATCTGCGTGAAGTGGTGTCCGCGCTCAAGATCACGGGCGACATGGAACGCATTGGCGACTGCGCCGCCTCCATCGCGCGGCGTTCGCTGCGGGCGGAACTTCTGGCGTCGCGCGTTTCGGTCAGCGGGCTGCGGGGCATGGGGCGGCTGGTGCAGGACAACCTGCGCCGCGCCATCGACGCCATGAGCCAGCGCAACGCCGATCTTGCGCGGGAAGTCTGGCAGTCCGATACGGCGGTGGACGAACTGTACAACGCCATGTTCCGCGAACTGGTCACCTATATGATGGAAGACCCGCGCAATATCGGGCCATGCACGCACCTGCTGTTCATCGCCAAGAACCTTGAGCGCATTGGCGATCACGCCACCAACATCGCCGAGCGTGTCTATTATACCGCCACGGGCGAAATCCTGCCCGTCGTCCGGCCGCGCGGCGGGTTTTCGGGACAGGGGAACTGACATCCGTGCAGGGTGACCAGCCGCTCCGTATCCTTGTGGCGGAAGATGACGCCGCCCTGTCCGTCATGCTGGTCTATAATCTCGAGGCCGCGGGTCACGCCGTCATGCCGGTGGATAATGGCGTGGACGCGCTGCGCGAAGTGGCGGAATGGAAGCCCGACCTCGTGCTGCTGGACTGGATGATGCCGGGCCTGTCGGGGGTGGATCTGTGCCGCAGGTGCGCACGGCCACCGCCACGCGCCACCTGCCCGTCATCATGCTGACCGCGCGGGGGGAGGAACAGGATTCCATCCGCGCGCTGGACCTTGGCGCGGATGACTATCTGGTCAAACCCTGCGGGATGGACGTGCTGCACGCCCGCGTGCGGGCCGTCATGCGCCGCAGCCGGGGCCGCGCGGCGGATCCTGTCGCGGC
>NZ_BAIO01000559.1 GCF_000613305.1 Komagataeibacter kakiaceti JCM 25156 | reverse complement strand
GCTGCTGGGCGGGCTGGACACCAGCGCGGGCGGGAGCGGCGGCAGGCAGCGCGGCATGCGGATCATTCCCAGCCAGCAGCATAACGCCCTGCTGATCTACGGTACCGATCAGGAAAACGACACGGTGGAGGACATGCTGCGCAAGATTGACATCCTGCCCATGCAGGTCCGGATCGACGCCGTGATCGCGGAGGTGCAACTGAACGACGCGTTGCGCTACGGCACGCAGTTCTTCTTCAAGTCCGGCGGGATCAATGGCGTGCTGAGCGGCAACAGCCAGACCATCACCACCGGCACGCTGGCCACGGCGGCGTTCAGCCATACACTGCCGGGGTTCATCATCGGCGGGGCGAGTGGCGGCGGCGCGCCCTTCGCCATAGATGCGTTGCAGAACGTGACCAAGGTGCAGGTCCTGTCATCGCCCCAGATCATGGTTCTGGACAACCAGCCCGCGCGGCTGCAGGTCGGGCAGCTGGTGCCCATCCAGACCGGATCACAGTCCAGCACGATCGGCACATCCATCTACAACCAGTTCACCTACCAGCCCACCGGGGTCATCATGCAGGTGACGCCACGGGTCAATAATGGCGGGCTGGTCACGCTGGATATTTCGCAGGAGGTCAGTTCCGTCAACGCCACGTCCTCCAGCACCATCAACCCCACGTTCAACGACCGTTCCGTTACGTCGCGCGTGGTCATACAGGATGGGCAGACTGTCGGGCTGGCGGGGCTGATTACCGATAACTCCTCACGCAACAACAGCGGCGTTCCGTGGTTCAAGGACATACCGGTTCTGGGTTTTCTGGCGGGTAACCAGAGCAATAACCACCAGCGCACGGAACTGCTGGTGCTCATCACCCCCCATGTGCTTCATGACCAGCGCGATGCGCAGGCCCTGACCGAGGACATGCGCGAGACCCTGACCACCGCCGCCGCCGTGCCCGCGGATCTGGCCCGGATGCATTCAAGCGGCAGCGCCGACCCGCAGGCACGCATAAGGCGGGGCGTGGGCCTTGGGCCATGACGCGCGGGCCGTGCCCCGGACGTGATGAAAGAAGGGACGGGGGCTTCGCCCTGCTGATCGTTTTATGGACGATGGTGATGCTGTCCTTCCTCGCCTTCGCCATTGTGTCATCGGGACGGCGGCAGGTGCGGATGGCGATGGTGGAACGCCTGCACGCCCAACTTCAGGCGCAGGCCGATGGCGGCGTATGGGAAGCTGCGTTCCACCTGCTCGATACATCACCAGCGCACTGGCGCGCGGATGGGCAGGTTCACCGGGTGCGTCGTGGCCGGGTCACGATGGAATACCGCATTGCCAGTGAAGCGGGAAAGGTGAATCCGAACCTCGCCACCCCCGATCTGCTGGCCGCATTGCTGCGGGCCGTGGGCACGCAGCCCGCGCGGCGCGCGAA
>NZ_BAIO01000560.1 GCF_000613305.1 Komagataeibacter kakiaceti JCM 25156 | reverse complement strand
CCGTCACGGGCCGACGCCGGATGCCGCCGGCGCCAGATGTGAACATGCAATCAGGCCGGGCCATCCCGTGCCGCCGGGTGGGCTGCCCGGTCCAGCCGATGAACAGTCACGCAGCAGGTTTCCAATGCCGAGCCGGAGAATGTCATGACCTCGAATCCCTCATCCGCCGTTTCCACCTACGATGTTGTCCTGATTGGCGGCGGCGTTATGAGCGCCACGCTGGGCGTGCTGCTGCGGCAGCTTGAGCCCAACCTGTCCATCGCCCTGTTCGGGCGGCTGGATGACGTGGCCCTGGAAAGTTCCAATGGCTGGAACAATGCCGGCACCGGCCATTCCGCCCTGTGTGAACTGAACTACACGCCGCTGCGCCCGGACGGGAACGTGGACATTTCCAAGGCCGTGAACGTGAACGAGGCCTTTCAGGTTTCGCGCCAGTTCTGGTCCTATCTGGTGGAATCGGGGCAGATCGCCTCGCCACGGGATTTCCTCAATCCCATCCCGCACATGAGCTTCGTGTGGGGGGCGGAGAACACGGATTTCCTGCGCAGGCGCCACACCGCGTTGCAGGAACATCCGCTGTTCTCGGGCATGTCGTTCTCGACCGATGAGGGGCAGTTGCGCCAGTGGATGCCGCTGGTCATGCACGACCGCAAGCCGGGTGAGCCGCTTGCCGCCACATGGCACCCGGCGGGCACGGACGTGAATTTCGGCGCGCTGACGCGCCGCCTTGTCGGCATCCTGAAGGGCAGGCCGGGCTTTGAACTCCATCTCGCCATGAGGTGGAAGACCTCAAGCCCGCCGGAAACAATGAATGGGACGTGTCGGTGCGCGCCCTGCATGGCGGGGCGGAGCGCAAGGTGCGCGCGAAATTCGTGTTTATCGGCGCGGGCGGCGGTGCGCTGCCGCTGCTGCAGAAAAGCGGCATACCCGAAGCGCGCGGCATTGGCGGCTTTCCCGTCAGCGGGCAGTTCCTGCGCTGCACCAACCCCGATATCGTGGCGCGCCACCACGCCAAGGTGTACGGCAAGGCTTCGGTCGGCGCGCCGCCCATGTCGGTGCCGCATCTGGATACGCGCGTGATCGACGGGCAGCGCGGCCTGCTGTTCGGGCCGTATGCCGGGTTCTCCACCAAGTTCCTCAAGCAGGGATCATGGCTGGACCTGCCACGCTCGATTCGCATGGATAATATCGGGGCGATGCTGGCGGTGGCGCGCGACAACTGGCCGCTGACCCGCTACCTGATCCAGCAGGTGCTCCAGTCCGCCGATGACCGGATCAAGCGTTGCAGGATTTCGTCCCCTCCGCGCGCAAGGAGGACTGGGAACTCATTACCGCGGGCCAGCGCGTGCAGGTGATCAAGAAAGACCCGACCCGGGGCGGCGTGCTCCAGTTCGGCACGGAGGTCGTGACCGGC
>NZ_BAIO01000561.1 GCF_000613305.1 Komagataeibacter kakiaceti JCM 25156 | reverse complement strand
CGGCGGAAACGGGCGGCGGGGGACAATCCCCCCGCCAGACCGGACAGGAATGCGCGCACCGGCCGCCGCCCGCTCAGGGTTCCCGCATGCCGTCGGTCACGGCGGGCAGCAGGCGGTTGAGCAGGTACTGCATCATGGTCCGCCGCCCGACATGGATGTCGGCTTCCACCGGCATGCCCGGCTGCGGCTGGAAGAAAGGCGGCACCCCATGCAGGGTGTAGCGGTCAATGGACAGGCGCACGCGGTAATAGGCCGCCTGCGGGTCCAGCGCGTCATCACCGCCCTGCCGGGCGGCGTCCTGTCCCGGGGCGGAGCGGGTATCGAACGAATCGGCGCTGATGACACGCACGCTGGCCTGCGCCCCGCCGTACTGGGTGTAGGGAAAGGCCGCGAATTTCAGCAACGCCGGGTCGCCCACGCGCACATAGCCTGCATCCACGCCCCGCAGGCTGGCCTCCACATCCAGATGGCCGCCCAGCGGCACCAGCGTCATGAGGGGGGAAGCCGCCTGAATGACGGACCCGGTGGACAGGTGCGCGATACTGAGCACCACGGCGTCGCGCCCGGCGCGCATGACGATCAGGTCATGATGCAGCATGGCCTTGCTGTAGCCGCCATCGGCATCGGCCAGCCGGTGCTGGGCCAGCGCGAGATCCTGGTACACCGTGGCATGCCAGTTGCTGGCGTATCCATCGCGCTGGGCCTTCATGGCGTCCAGCCGGGCGCGGGTGCTGTCAGCCTCGTGCCGGGCGGAGACCTGCGCGCGCACCACTTCCATCAGGGTGTCGCGCGCCGCCAGCGTGGACAGGCGGCTGCCCACCTGCTCATGCTGGAGGCGTTCGCGCATGTCCTGCACATCCCGCGCGACACGGACACGGGCGGCATACATCGCCGCACTCGCCTCATAGCCCTGCAATTCACTCTCCAGCCCCGCGACCTGCCGGTCGTAACTGGCCATCTGGGCATTGTATTCCGCCTGCCGGCGCAGATAGGCCGCCGCCTCCTGCACGGAAGCGGGATCTTTCATATCCGCCGCGTAGGGCTGGCCGGTCGCCTCCGCCATGCGGCGGGCGACTTCCGCGCGGTAGGCCATGACCTGCCGGCGCAGGTTGGTGACATCCGCATCGGTCATGGTCGGATCGAGCCGGGCCAGCACCTGCCCCTTGCGCACCCGGTCACCCTCATGCACGTCGATGGAGCGGATGATCGCGGTTTCCAGCGGCTGGAGGACCATCGTGTCGTCAAACGGGCTGAGCCTGCCATTGACGCTAACCACCCTGTCCAGCGGGAGGAACGTCATCACCGCCAGCGCCGCCGCGACCAGCGCGCCGACAATCCAGATCACGTACCGCGCCGCGTCCGATGGCGGCAGTTCGATCAGCGCGGCGCTGGGTGAATAGA
>NZ_BAIO01000562.1 GCF_000613305.1 Komagataeibacter kakiaceti JCM 25156 | reverse complement strand
GCGGCCGCAAGGCGCGCGACCGGCACACGGAACGGGGAACACGAAACATAATCCAGCCCCACTTCATCAAAGAATGCGATGGAGTCAGGGTCGCCACCATGTTCACCGCAGATGCCCAGCTTCAGGTCAGGGCTGGTCTGCCGTCCGCGTTCCACGCCGATGCGGACCAGCGCGCCCACGCCATCACGGTCAATGGACACGAACGGATCGCGCGGGAGCAGTCCCTGATCCACGTAATAAGGCAGGAACGACCCCGCATCATCACGCGACAGACCGAACGTGGTCTGGGTCAGGTCATTGGTGCCGAATGAGAAGAAATCCGCATATTCCGCAATCCGGTCGGCCTGAAGGGCGGCGCGGGGCAGCTCGATCATGGTGCCGATGTCGTAATTGAGGTTCGTGCCTTCTTCCTTCAGCACCCGCGCGATCTCATCTTCCGCCGCGCGGCGGGTGGCGGCCAGTTCGGCCTGTGTGGCTACCAGCGGGATCATGATTTCCGGCCGGATGGGCTTGCCCGTTTCCTTTTCCACCATCACGGCGGCCTGGATCAGGGCGCGCACCTGCATGGCGTAGATTTCCGGGCTGGTCAGGCCCAGACGGCAGCCACGATGGCCCAGCATCGGGTTGGTCTCGGACAGCGCGGCGCAACGGGCGCGGATTTCTTCCACGCTCTTGCCCAGCGCGGTTGCGACCTCGGCCATCTCGGCATCGGCATGCGGCAGGAATTCATGCAGCGGCGGATCCAGCAGCCGCACCGTGACCGGCATCCCGGCCATGATGCGGAACAGGCTGGCGAAGTCATCGCGCTGGAAGGGCAGCAGCGCCGCGATGGCCTTCTGGCGCACGTCCTCGGCGTCGGCAATGATCATCTGGCGGACAAAGCCGATACGGTCGGGGCCGAAGAACATGTGTTCGGTACGCGCAAGGCCGATGCCTTCCGCCCCGAAACGGCGCGCGGTGCGGGCGTCTTCGGGGGTTTCTGCATTGGCGCGCACGCCAAGGCGGCGCACGCTGTCCGCCCAGCCCATGAGCGTATTGAAATCATCCGACAGCGTGGGCGGAATGGTCGGCACGCGCCCCAGGAAGACCGCGCCCGTGCCACCGTCCAGCGTGATCCATTCACCCTGCGCGATGGTGTGGGTGCCCACGCTCATGGTGCCCGCCGCGTAATCGACATGGATGCTGCCCGCGCCCGCCACGCAGACACGCCCCATTCCACGCGCCACGACAGCGGCGTGCGAGGTCATGCCACCACGGGTGGTCAGCACGCCACGGGCGGCGTGCATGCCATGCACGTCCTCGGGCGAGGTTTCGATACGGACGAGGATCACATCCTCCCCTTCGCCGCGCGGGCCTCGCACTCCTCCGCCGACGAAGACGACCGCCACCCGCCGCCC
>NZ_BAIO01000563.1 GCF_000613305.1 Komagataeibacter kakiaceti JCM 25156 | reverse complement strand
CCCGCCGCCACGATCCGCCCGCCATCGTCACCCGCGCCTGGCCCCATGTCGATGATCCAGTCACCGCGCGCGGCCACGCGCATGTCATGTTCGGCCACCATGACCGTATGGCCCGCATCGACCAGCGATTGCAGGTGGGCCTGCAGCCGGTCCACATCGGCGGGGTGCAGGCCGGTGGTCGGTTCATCAAGGATATAGAGCGTGTGGCCCCGCCGCTGCTTCTGCAGTTCGGTGGCGAGCTTGATGCGCTGCGCCTCCCCGCCCGACAGTTCGGTTGCGGGCTGTCCCAGCCGGAGGTAGCCCAGCCCGCCCTGCCGTAATGTGCCCAGGGCCGCATGCAGGGCGGGTGTATCGGCAAAAAACGCACTGGCTTCATCCACCGTCATGTCCAGCACGTCGGCAATGGATTTGCCGCGCAGCGTCACCTCCAGCACATCGGGCTGGTAGCGCATGCCGTGGCATGTGGGGCAGGGTGAATAGACACTGGGCAGGAACAGCAGTTCCACCATGACCGACCCCGCGCCCTCGCATGTGGGGCAGCGGCCCTTGGGCAGGTTGAAGGAAAAACGCCCCGCGTCATAATGCCGCGCCCGGGCCAGGTCGGTTGCGGCGTATATCCGCCGGATGGTGTCGAACAGGCCGGTATAGGTCGCAAGATTGGAGCGCGGCGTGCGGCCGATCGGTTTCTGGTCGATCATGACCAGCCGTTTGATGCCGCGCAGACCCGAGACCACCTGCCCCCCCGGCGTGCCGAGGGGCCGGTCCTCCATGCTGTCCGCCTCCATCTCTCCGGTGGGTTTCTGGCCCAGCGCGCGGGTCAGGATTTCGGGGAGCGCCTGACTGACAAGGCTGGATTTGCCCGACCCCGAAAGGCCCGTCACCGTGACGAACACACCTAGCGGGATGTCAACACTCAGGTCATGCAGGTTGTTCCATGTCACCCCCGCAAGCTTCAGCCACCGCGCGGCCTTGCGCGGGGTGCCCGCGATGGGCGCGGTATTTGCGAACAGGTACGGCGCGGTGCGCGAAAGGGGCACGGCGCGCAGTCCGTCGGGGGGGCCACTGTACAGGATCTCGCCCCCGTTTGTGCCAGCGTCCGGGCCGACATCGACAATCCAGTCCGCCCGGCGGATCAGGTCGAGGTTGTGTTCGACCAGAAACAGGGAATTGCCTGCCGCCTTCAGCCCCATCAGCGCATCCAGCAGGTTTTGGGCATCGGCGGGGTGCAGACCGCTGGAGGGTTCATCAAGCACGTACACCACGCCAAACAGGCTGGAGCGGATCTGCGTGCCCAGCCGCAGGCGCTGGTATTCCCCCGGTGAAAGCGTGGTCACCGCGCGATCGGCCTGCAGGTAGCCCAGCCCGAGATGTTCCAGCACCGCGA
>NZ_BAIO01000564.1 GCF_000613305.1 Komagataeibacter kakiaceti JCM 25156 | reverse complement strand
GTGCTGGCGACCGACATCGACCCCTGGTCGGTGCGCGTGACCCGGCGCAACGCCGCCATGAACGGGCTGGCCACGCTGGTGGACTGCCACCTTGCAATGGCTGGTCCACGCCCGCCATCCGCCGCCATGCCCCCTATGACCTGATCTTCGCCAACATCCTCGCCCGCCCGCTCTGCGCCATGGCGGTCGATCTGGCCCATAACCTGCTGCCCGGCGGCACCGCCATTCTGGCGGGGCTGCTGAACACGCAGGTCCGCATGGTGCTGGCCGCCCACCGCCGGCATGGCCTGGTGCTTGAGCGCCACCTGCGCGAGGGAGACTGGGCGACGCTGATCCTGCGCAAGCCCCATGGCTGACCGCCCCGCGCTGCTGATCCGTGATGCGACGGACGCCGATATTCCGGCCATTGTCGAGATCGTCAATCACGCCATCCGCAACAGCACCTCCATGTGGGAAACGCACGAGACCACCGTGGCCGCCCGGCTGGAATGGCTCCATGCCAGCCAGGCCAGCGGCTACCCGGTCATGGTGGGGGAAATGCCCGATGGCAGCGTGGCGGGATACTGTAGCTGGAAAATGTTCCGCCCCTTTTCGGGCTACGTGCATACGGTCGAACATTCCGTCTACATCGCCCCGGCCTACAAGCGGCAGGGCATTGGCAGCGCATTGCTTCAGGCGCTGTGCGACCGGGCGAAGGCGGAGCATGTGCATGTGATGGTGGCGGGCATTACCTCCACCAATGTCGCCTCCCGCCTGCTGCATGAACGCTTCGGTTTCCAGCATGGCGGACTGATTCCCGAATGCGGCATCAAATTCGGCCGGTGGATGGACCTGCTGTTCCTGTACCGCATCATCTCGCATTCCTGATTCATAACGCCCGCAAAGGAAGCTCCCATGCCCCAGGCCCCGAACCGCCTCGACGCGCTGCGCGCCGCCCTGAAGCAGATGGGGGTGGATGGCTTCATCCTGCCGCGCGGGGATGAACATCTGGGCGAATATGTCGCCCCCTGCGCCGAGCGTCTGGCATGGCTGACCGGTTTTACCGGCAGCGCCGGAATGGCCGCCGTCCTGCCCGATCGCGCCGCCGTCTTTTCCGACGGGCGCTACATCACCCAGATGGAACAGCAGGTGGACGGGGCGGCGTGGGAACGCCGGCACCTGCGCGAAACCCCGCCCGCGACATGGCTGGCCACGCATGGGGCCGACCGGCGAATCGGCTACGATCCACGCCTGATCAGTGAAAGCGCGCTGCGCCCCTTCATCGAGGCCGGGCTGGACCTGGTCTCGCTTCCCGCCAACCCGGTGGACCGTATCTGGACCGATCGCCCCGCCCCGCCCCGCACGCCCTGCGTGCCGCAACCGCTGCAATGGGCCGG
>NZ_BAIO01000565.1 GCF_000613305.1 Komagataeibacter kakiaceti JCM 25156 | reverse complement strand
CCTGCTGTCCACCCTGCCCTCCGCCTCACGCGCGGCGGGGCTCATGGCGGCGGGGACGGCGCTGGGCATTCCAGCGGGGCTGCTGTGCCATATCTACCTGCTGCCGCAGGTGGACGGCTACCCGCTGCTGTGGCTTTCGCTCTGCATCATGCTGCTGCCGGGCGTATGGCTGCAGTTCCACCCGAAGGTGGGGGTCGGGGCGTTTGGCTACTGCGTCTTTTCCACCGTGATGCTCCAGATCAACAACCCGATCCATTATTATAACGACATAAGCCTGTTCAACGGCTGGCTGGCGCTGTTCCTGGGGTGCTGCATGCTGGTCCTGTCCTTCCGCGTGATCCTGCCGCCCAACCACCGGGTGGACGCCGCGCGGCTTGTCAGTTCACTGACACGCAGCCTGCGCAGGCTGGCGCTGTCGGGCCGCAGGCAGGGCAAGGAATGGCTGGTATGGGAGAACCTGCAGCTCCAGAAAGTCCTGCGGCTGGCGATGCGCCTGTCGTTTTTCGCCCGGCCGGTCATGATGCACCAGTATATCGACGCGGCGCTGGCCACGCTCTCTCTGGGGCGGCTGGTAGAACGCATCCGCACCATCGCGGAAAGCCCGGAGATTACCGGCGGGCAGCAGGTGGCCATTTACGATGCGCTCGACGCCTTTTCCGAACTGACGCACAACCCGCTGCTGACCGCGACGGCGCTACGCCATGCCGCCTACATCCTCTGCCCGCCCGACGCGATCACCCTGCGCCCCGCGGCCCAGGTCGAGGCCATGGCCTGTCTGGAACAGGCCGCGCGGATCATCCGGGACATTCCCGGCTTTCTCGACCGGCGCGGCCCGCTGCAATGGGGCGAGGACTACCCCGCCGCCCATCGCCCGCCGCTGGCCGCCGTCAGGCGGAATCCGGCTGAGAACGGAGAACGACACGGCATCCATGACGGTCGTGTCCACCTCGTCACCGACCTTGAGCGTCTTGAGAAATTCCTGCATCGGCTTCTGGCGCACCAGCACGACGCGGGTAATGTCATCGGGATCGACGAAGGTGACCTGATTGCGGGTCGTATCCACGCCCGTCACCTTCACGCGCTCACGCTTGAAGGAAACCATCATGCCGTGCGGATGCTGGCCCGTACGGGTGCCGGCCGCGCTCTCGGTCGATTCCGGCAGGGGCGAGCCGGGGGCGGCGATCGTGGCGTCAATGGCGCGCACGATGCGCAGGCCGATCCTGTCACCCGCATGCAGCACCGGCAGCTTCGCGCGGATGTCCGGGTCCACGCGCACGGTGTCCAGATTGCCCGCCCTGTCACGCAGCAGGATCATGCCCGCGTCATGGTCCACGCTCTCGACGGTTCGCGATTCCCAACTGGTTGCC
>NZ_BAIO01000566.1 GCF_000613305.1 Komagataeibacter kakiaceti JCM 25156 | reverse complement strand
TCGATCGGCACGCGCGCGAAAAAGCCCATCCGCCGCAGCCAGTCCTGCTGGCGCGCGGCCCCGGCGTCCAGCGCGATATGCGCCGCCGCGGGGTTGGAGGAATAGGCCATGACCTCGGGCAGCGTCAGCCATGGATCGAAATGGTCGGATTTCATGTCCGAAATGGTGAAGCGGCCGATCTTGATGGGCGTGCTGGAAAAGCGGTCCCATATATGGGCCACGCCGTCCTGCAGTGCCATGGCGGTGGTCTGGAGCTTGAAGGTCGAGCCCGGCTCGTACATGCCGGTCACGGCGCGGTTGAAGCGTGAATCGGGCGCGGCCCGGCCAAAATCGTTGGCGTCGTAATCCGGCAGGCTGACCATGCTGATGATCTCGCCCGAACGGACGTCCATGACAATGGCGCAGGCCCCGATGGCCTGGAACGTGTCCATGGCCGACTGCAGTTCGTCATGCACCACGTTCTGCACACGTACATCCAGCGACAGGCGCAGCGGCGTGCGGTCATCATCCAGCCGTTTGTCAAAATAACGTTCGATCCCGGCCACGCCATGATCGTCAATGTCCACGCCGCCAAGGATATGGGCGGCCACCCGCCCCATGGGGTAGCGACGTCGCTCCCCCGGTTCGAAATAGACGCCGGGAATGCCAAGGTTGTTGATGGCGAGTTCCTGCGCGGGGGAAATATCACGCGCCAGATAGACGAACTGCTTGTTCAGTGACAGGCGGCGCTTCGTTTCCTCCTCGTTCAGGCTGGGCAGCACCGTCTTGAGCTTGTGGGCCGCATCGGTGGTGTCGATCATTTCAAGCGGGTTGGCGTAGACCTGCGCCACCGGCAGCGACATGGCCAGCACCTGTCCGTTCCGGTCGATGACGGAGGCCCGGTGTACCTGCGGCAGCGCAATATCCCCCGCGATCATGCCCTTGGGGTCGCTTTTGGGTATGGGGGGAACCTGCGGCGCGATCTGCTGCTGCTGGGGCGGCATGGGCCGGATGATGGTGGCCAGCGTCAGCTTGATGCCGATGGCCGAAAAAAGAACGCAGAACACCCCGGCCAGCACCAGAAGCCGCGCGTGCATCCGGTCCTGCGCCATGAGCGCGCGCAGACCTCCTCCCATAGGGAAGGAAGCCTGTTCGCCTCCGTCTCGTCGGTCATGGATCGGGTTGCTCATGCGTGTTCCGGGCCGGAAGGCCGGTAGAAAGGAAAATCAGGTCAGTTGCTGACCGGCACGGGTGGGGGCAGCGCGCCGACATGCGGCGTGCCCAGCGATGAGGTGCCCATGTGCGAGACCGCCGCCGGGCGCCACGCCGCTTCGGCTATGCCCGGCGTTCGGGCGTGGTAACTGGCGGCGGGGGCCACGATCGTGT
>NZ_BAIO01000567.1 GCF_000613305.1 Komagataeibacter kakiaceti JCM 25156 | reverse complement strand
CCTGCCCCCACGGCGTGTCCAGCCCGGTGCGCGGCACTTCGGCCCGGAGCGCGACATAGTCGTCCCACCCATGTTCCAGCACCAGCTTTTCAGCGGCGACCAGGGTGGCTTCATCATACAGAAGACCCGTCCACAGCGCCGACTGCGCCAGCATCATGGCGGGCGACCCGGCATCCGCGCCCCGCATTTCAAGGAACTGCTTGAGCCGCACATCGGGGAACACGGTGGTCAGATGGTCCTCGAAATCCCCGATTGTCGGGCGCTCGCCTTCCAGCCCCGGCGGGTTGCGTCCCTCCAGCCACGCGCGGAAGGAACTGCCCGCCACGTTGATCATCCGCCCCCCACGCGTGACGAAATACATCGGCACATCCAGCAGCCAGTCCACATAGGCGGCGAAGCTGAACCCGTCTTCCAGAAACCGGCGCGGCATGCCCGCCCGTGCGTTGTCGGTATCCGTCCACACCCGCGCCCGGTTGGACATGAAGCCGTTGGGACGCCCCTCATAGAACGGGGAACTGGCGAACAGCGCCGTCGCCACCGGCTGGAGGGCGAGGGAGACGCGCATCTTGCGCGCCATATCCGCTTCCGACCCGAAATCCAGATTGACCTGCACGGTGCAGGTGCGCAGCATCATGTCCAGCCCCAGCGTGCCCACGCGGGGCATGTAGTCGCGCATGATGGCGTAGCGGCTTTTTGGCATCCACGGAATGTCGGCGCGGCGGGCGGTGGGGTGAAAGCCCAGCGGCATGAAACCGATGCCCAGCGCGGCGCAGGCGGGGCGGATGGCGGCGAAATGCTGGTCCATTTCCGCCGCCGTTTCATGCAGCGTACGCAGCGGCGCGCCGGACAGTTCGAACTGCCCGCCCGGCTCCAGCGAGATGGAGCCGCCTTTCGCGTCCCCCATGCCCTTGAGGCCGATCAGCGCGTCACGGTCGATGATTTCTTCCCACCGCCTGCCGCCCTTCTCCGCCGCGAGCGCACGCAGCAGCGCCTCGATCCCGCGGGGCGCGTATGGGGGCGAGGACCATGCCCCGCGCTGCGGCCCCGCCGCTTCGGGGCGTACAAAACCGAATTTTTCATGTTCCGTGCCGATCCGCCAGCCCGACCGGGGGCGAGCGCCCGCCGCGAGGATGCCGACCATCTGTTCAAATGATTCGATAACGTTTGAATTGTGCGCGCCGGGATTCGACATGGCGGGGGCAATATCCTCAGATGACAGTCAGATTAAGGCTGGCGACAGGCGGAAACGCGTGCCGGAAAGGGGCTGGGTACCTACAAGCCTGTACCACATACGGTGTCGAGACCAGCCCCGACAAGAGCAAGCGCCGCCGCCGCCGCCGTATCGGCCCGCAGCACAAGCGGC
>NZ_BAIO01000568.1 GCF_000613305.1 Komagataeibacter kakiaceti JCM 25156 | reverse complement strand
CCCGTCGCCGCCGCAAGGCCGATGACGAAAGCGCCGCGGCGGATACGGCGGCCCCTAAAGGCACGGCGGAAGCTTCCGCCCCGTCCGGTGAGGGCGACGCCACCCCGGCAACACCACGACGCACCGGCTGGTGGAAGCGCTGATCACGCGCCCCACGGGCTGAAATAAAAAAACCTGCCTTCGCAAGAAGGCAGGTTTTTTATTGACCATCATGACTTTTTCAGCGGGCGGACATCCGGGCCGTCCGCCTCCACATCCCAAGGCTGTTTTCAGGTCACCGGTCCATAAGTGGCTGTTGAAAAACAATAAAAGCTTTACCAGAAACTGCCTTGTCTGGCAGCGGAAAGAATGATCAGACCGCCGGGCCATCGGGCAGGGCCGGGGCGGTTTCCCAGCCGGGGCCGATGATCGCGGCGCTACGTCGTCCCAGCCCGTCATGACGCAGCACGATCATGTTCTGCTCCTCCAGATAGGTCAGTTGTCGCCGGGCGCGCCCCAGTGAATGGGTGCCATAGGTGCGGGCGATCACACTATCCGGTGGGCAGGGCAGGGTCTGGATCGCCGCATGCGCGATGAGCAGGAAAATACCCTGAATATCGTCTGGCAGCGCGCTGGCCATCCGTTCGGCCTGCCGCCACTGGTCGCTCTGCGCCGTTTCGCTGTCCACCCCGGCCCTGGCTACGGCCAGCAGGCGGCGGAAACGCGGCATGTCCAGCGCATCCCGGCCCATGCCCTCGATCCGGCAGCGGACAAGAAAGTCCTGATACAGCACATGCACGGGGCGGAAGCCTGCATCCTCATCGCGCAGGATGTCGGTCAGGATCTCGATAAAACGCTGCTTCTGCGCGGCGGCATCCACGGGGGCGGCCTCCGCTTCCTCGGCCACGGGGTCAACCACCGTGGTTTCGGCGTGGGCGGCAAGCTGGGCGAGAATATCGGGCGGCGGGCTGAAATTCCGCACGGGCCGCGCCGGCCCCTCGCGTTCGGGCACCGGGGTCAGGATGAGTTCGCGCATCTCCTCACCCACGGGCGGCGGCGCGAAGGGCATGAGGCTGGGACCGGCCGAGCGGCTTTCGGTCTCGACCGGGCCGATTTTCACCGTAAGCGGCCTGCGGCAGACCGCCGGGCCAAGGGCCACGAAATAGCCGCGCTCCAGATCCCGGAAGCTTTCCGCCTGCCGCCGCTCCATGCCCAGCAGGTCCGCCGCGCGCAGCATGTCAATATCGAGAAAGGTGCGCCCCATGAGGAAATTCGACGCCTCGGCGGCGACATTCTTGGCCAGCTTGGCCAGGCGCTGGGTGGCGATCACGCCCGCCAGGCCGCGCTTGCGCCCCCGGCACATGAGATTGGTCATGGCGCCCAG
>NZ_BAIO01000569.1 GCF_000613305.1 Komagataeibacter kakiaceti JCM 25156 | reverse complement strand
CGGACCCTGTCGTCCGCCACGAGATCATATCCCGCATCGACAAGGCGCAGCAGCAGATCCGACTTGCCCGCGCCCGATGGCCCGACCAGCAGAATCCCCTGCTCGCGCCGCGCCGCGCAGGAAGCATGGATCTGGACCGGATCGTTCATGAATTTAAGACTTATCCGAAAGCGGTCGTTCCGGCGAAATAAAAATTTCTATGGACAAAAGATGACCATTTTGTGATTCTGGAGCAAATGCAAGAAAACATGCTGTTTCGCTCTCCACCAGAAATAGAAATCCGCCACCTGACCGGTATCGATGCCGGGACGGGGGAATTCCTGCCAGACGTGTTCAGCCAGATCCGTCAGGCGCTGGCGGAGGGAGTGGCGCAGCTCGCGCTTCATGGCATGACGGCGGAAAACGTGACGCGCGTCGTGTTCGTCCTTTCCGAGACCGAAGGGTTCAGCACCTGTTTCCCGCTGCTCAATGACCTGTTCGGCCGCACCTGCCCGGCAACGACGCTGCGTCTGGTCGGTCATTTCGACCGTCCCGGCCAGCTTGCCGAAATCAGGCTGGTGGCGATGGCGGATCAGGAAGCCGAAATCGCCTGACCAGCCGGCGGGCCATCGGGGAAACGGTGGTCCGGCTTCCGCTTGCGGAAACCATATACCGGTGATTCTGTTTTATCGGAAAGGCAGGATAGTGGTGGAGCTGAGGGGAATCGAACCCCTGACCTCCTCATTGCGAACGAGGCGCTCTCCCATCTGAGCTACAGCCCCACATCCTGCGCGATAAATACCCGCCCCATCGGGCAAGTCAAGGCCCATTTTCCAGCCCGCCACCTGTTTTCCACCTGATATGTCCCATTCATAGCGGTTGTATGCGGGCCGCACGGACACTAAATTCCCTTTTCCGTCACCTTTGAAAGTTGGCCCGTTGATTTCCATCATCTTTCAGCTGCTGTTTGAACTCATCCAGCTTTACACATGGGTTGTGCTGCTGGCCTGTCTGTTCAGCTTTCTCATCGGCTTTGGCATTCTGGATCCGCGTAACCAGATTGTCTGGAAGATGTCGAATTTCCTCTACCGCATGACCGAACCCGTGCTGCGCCCGATCCGTAACGTGCTGCCCAATGTCGCCAATATCGACCTCAGCCCGCTCGTGCTGCTCCTGCTCATCCAGTATGTGCTGATGCCGGTCATGGCCCGGATCTATGGCATGCTCATGGTCGGAATCGCGTGATTCCACGTCCCTTGCGGGCCGCTTCTTCCTCCAGACCGAATTCCGGGAGTTTGTTTACATGAAAAAATCCAACCGTTTTCTCGCCCTCCTCGCCGCCCTGCCCGTGGCGGCGGCCCTTTCGGGCGCGCCCGCGCA
>NZ_BAIO01000570.1 GCF_000613305.1 Komagataeibacter kakiaceti JCM 25156 | reverse complement strand
GGCGTGGCGCATGCGGCGGCATTCTGGAATCGACGCTGGCGGGCATGGAAGCGCTGGGGTGCCCGGCGCGCGACATCCGTGCCGTTGTCGGCCCGTGCATCGCCCCACGGAGTTACGAGGTCGGGCCGGACATGCGCGATGCGGTGCTGGCGCAGGATGCCGGTGGCGCCGCGTTCTTCACCCCGGCGTCACGTGCGGGGCATTTCATGTTCGACCTGCCGGGCTACTGCGTCATGCGCCTTCAACAGTGCGGCGTTGCGGGGGCGACGGCGATGGGACTCGACACCCTGTCCGATGAAGCCCGCTTTTTCAGCCATCGCCGCCGCACGCTGGCCGGGGGCGGGGCCATCGGGCACCAGATTTCCGTTATCGCCTGCCGGGCGATATAAGGAAGCATGATGCCTGAAGTTTCTGTCCGGCGGCTGATCCCGCTTTCAGCCGTTGTCGTGCTTTCCCTGCTTGGTGGATGTGTCAGCGTGCCGCAGCCTTTCCGCCATGATGGCGCGGGGGGCGCGGCGCAGGCTCCGGCGGCCCGGCTGGCCATTCCCCTCTCCACCGAATCAGGCACGGACATGGCGGGGGCGGGGGTCTGGCAGCACGCCATGGTTGACGCCATGCTGGCCCAGTCCGTGCCCGCCATGGCGCAGGCCACCCATCCGGGTGACTGGTGGCTGAAAATGACGGCCGAGTTCCATGATGGCGCGGTTGTTCCGGTTTATGCCGTCATCACCGAAGGGGGAGGAACGCGGCCACATGAATGGCGCGCCCGTGCCCGCTGCGCGGTGGCAGGCAAAGGATGCGCAGGCGACGGTGCGCTCCGCGCGGGAGGCGGCGCCCGGCGTGGCGGATCTGCTGACCGGCATACGCGCCGCGCAGATGCAGAAAGACCCCAACAGCCTCAAGAACCGTCCGGCGCATGTCTATTTCGCGGGGGTGCATGATGCTCCGGGCGATGGGGACCGCGCGCTGGCCCGCGCCTTTATCGCGGCCTTCCCCGATGCGCAGGAGGATATCCGCCATGGCGCGGGCGGCGCGGATTACACGGTGCGCTGCACGGTGGTGCTGAACAACGCGGTCATGACCACCTCCACCACTCCGCAGGAACATATCACGCTGACATGGCAGGTGCTGGACGCGCAGGGCCACGAAGCAGGCTCCGCCACCCAGATTCACGACATCGCGGCCCATTCGCTCGACCACCAGTGGGGGATGTCGCGGTCGCGGCGGCGGATGAAGCCGCTGGCGCGGTCCGCCAGATCATCACGCGCTATTCCGGCCGTGCCAATGTGCCCCTGCCAGCCGATGGCGTCCTGCCTGCCCAGCAGGCGACGCCGCTTCCGCATCCCGCCGCCAG
>NZ_BAIO01000571.1 GCF_000613305.1 Komagataeibacter kakiaceti JCM 25156 | reverse complement strand
CCCCGTGCGCCCCACCGTGGCAGCACGCGGCCCGCGCGCGTCCATGCGTGCGACAGCGCGAGCGCACCGCCATGCAGCAGGCCCCAGAGCATGAAATTCCACCCTGCCCCATGCCAGATCCCCGCCAGCCCCATCGTCACCACCACATTGGCGGCCTGACGCGCCGGGGGGCAGCGATTCCCGCCCAGCGGGATATAGACGTAATCGCGCAGGAAGCGCGACAGCGTCATATGCCACCGCCGCCAGAAATCCCGCACCGACACGGCCGTATAGGGCGCGTTGAAATTGAACGGCAGGCGAATGCCCATCATCAACGCCATGCCGATGGCCATATCCGAATAACCGGAAAAATCGAAATAGATCTGGAGCATGTAGGTTATCGCGGCCAGCCACGCGCTGCCCAGACCCGGCAGGTGCCCCGCATGGGCGGCGTCGAACACCGGGTTGCCCATGGCGCCCAGCGTATCGGCCAGACCTAGCTTCTTGCCCAGTCCGACCAGCAGCAGCAGGCCGCCCCGGCCAAGGTTTTCCCACATCGCGCCATTGCGCGGGCTGGCGTCGAACTGCGGGATCAGTTCGTTATGCCGCACGATCGGCCCCGCCACGAGCTGGGGGAAGAAAGTGACGAATTCCAGAAAATCCGCCAGCCGGTACACCCGCGCCTGCCCGCGCCCCAGATCCACCAGATAGGAGATTTTCTGGAACACGAAAAATGACAGCCCCAGCGGCAGGATGATCGGCCACTGCGCATGCGCCCGCCCCGCCAGCCCCATGGCCACGCCAGCCAGCCAGTCCGCGTATTTGAAGCCGAACAGCACCGCGAGATTGGCCGCGACCCCGAATCCCAGCCAGCCCCGCCGCCGCCAGCGCCCCCACGCCATGGCGACCATCTGGTTGAACCCGACCATCGCCAGCAGGAACGGCACGAACCGCCAGTCCCATAATCCGTAGAACAGCACCGACGCTGCGATTACCACCGCCTGCCGTCCCGCCCTTGATACCGCCACACCGTAATACAGCCCCAGCACCAGCGGCAGGAACACCACAAGGAAGGGCTGCGAGGCGAACAGCATCAGCCCGTGCGTTCCGCCACGGCCTGCCCCGCCGCGTGGCCACTGGCCCACGCCCACTGGAAGTTGTAGCCGCCCAGCCAGCCGGTCACGTCCACGGCCTCGCCCACCATGAACAGGCCGGGGACATCCCGCGCCTCCATATCGCGGGAAGAAAGGCAGCCCGTATCCACGCCGCCGCGCGTGACCTCGGCCTTCACGTAGCCCTCGGTGCCATGGGGGTTGAGCCGCCAGGCCGAAAGCTGGCTGGCCACACCGGCCAGGACCGCGTCCGGCATCCCGGCAA
>NZ_BAIO01000572.1 GCF_000613305.1 Komagataeibacter kakiaceti JCM 25156 | reverse complement strand
TGAAGGCCACGCGCCGTGCGGCCGCGCGCGGCCAGAACCGCCACATCGCATACCGGATCGACAATCGCGCCCCCGATCACCTGCCCGTGCGACACCACCGAAACCATGACGCCGAACAGCGGCACCCCGGCGGCGAAATTCGCCGTGCCGTCAATCGGGTCGATCACGAAGGCCAGCGCCGCCGTGGCCAGGCCATCCAGCAGGCGCGGGTTGGCCGCGACCGCTTCCTCCCCCACCACCAGCGCATCGGGCCATGCCGCGCGCAGGGCGTCCGTCAGGTCACGCTCGGTGGCTTCATCCGCCACGGTCACGATATCAAGCGGGCCGGTCTTGTTACGGATGTCGGTACGGTCGAGACAGCGGAAGAACGGCATGACATGGCGCTTCGCCGCCGCCCGCATCATGGCCACCACCATGTGCATGTCCGCCAGGGTGATCCGTACCGTCATTGCCGCCTCCGTCGCACTACCGTCCCATTAAGGACCGTTCCGGAAGGCCCGGCGCCGGGATGACCCGAAGGGAGACTTCCGGAGCCGTCTTCCGTCATCTACTTCCATGCGCCGTGGCCGCGCGTTTTCCACCCCGTCCATGGTCACAGGACAGTCAGCGCGGCCGGGTTGGTCAGTCCCGCAGGCAGGTCACCAAGGCGCCGAACTGAAGCTCGAAGCGCGCGCGATTGGCGGGAGAAAGCCGGACGGTCATCTCGGCCCCGTCCTCCCCGTCCGTGCGTTCCGTGACCTCGCCATGCTCGTACAGCCACGCCATGGCCGCGCCCTGCGCCAGCGGCACGCGATAGGCCGCGACTTCCATCGTGCGCGTCATGCGTTCGTCAATCGCGGCCAGCAGGTCGGGCAGGCCATCGCCGGTAATGGCCGAGATGACCACATTGCCCGGCCGCGCGCCCACCGCGTCGCGCCCGCCCACCAGATCGGCCTTGTTCAGCACCTCGATCACGCGGGACTGCCAGTCCGGCTCGATCGTGCCGTTGCGGGCCATGCCCTCCAGCACCTCGATCACGTCATCGCGCTGCGAGGCGCTGTCGGGATGGGCGACATCGCGCACATGCAGGATGATGTCGGCTTCCGCCACTTCCTCCAGCGTCGCGCGGAAGGCGGCGATCAGTTCGGTCGGCAGGTCACTGATGAACCCCACCGTGTCCGACAGGATGACCCGCCGCCCCGAGGGAAGCTGGATGCTGCGCATGGTGGGGTCGAGCGTCGCGAAAAGCTGGTCCTGCGCATAGACGCTGGCCCCGGTCAGCGCATTGAACAGAGTGGATTTGCCCGCGTTGGTGTAGCCCACCAGCGCCACGATGGGGAACGGCACGCGGCGGCGCGCCTGCCGGTGCAGG
>NZ_BAIO01000573.1 GCF_000613305.1 Komagataeibacter kakiaceti JCM 25156 | reverse complement strand
CGCGCGTGGCTGCGCGGCATTCTGGGGTGCGCGCTGGTCGTGGGGGGAATACTGGGTTTTCTGCCCATACTGGGGCTGTGGATGCTGCCGCTGGGCATTATCCTGCTGGCGGAGGACGTGCCCCTGCTGCGCCGGTTCAGCGCCCGCATGCTGGAATGGATCGAACGCCGCCACCCCAACTGGATGGCGCCCCCGCCGGAACAGGGCTGATTAAAAAAACGGCCCTATGATCCACCATCAGGAAGATGGCCCGACGGCACGGTTCAGTTATCGCCGCGCGGCTTCGTCTTCCTGCGCCCGACGATGGACAGGCGCGTGGTGACCAGATCGTAGCCCTTTTCCCGCACGATACTGTCCAGCAGCGCATTGAGTTCGGCATTCTCGAATTCGATCACCGTGCCGGTGCTGGCGTCGATCAGATGATAGTGATCGCTATGCTCGCCATCAGCCACCTCATACCGCGCCCGGCCGCCACCGAAGTCACGCCGCTGGAGAATGCCGTTCTCCTCGAACAGCCGGACGGTGCGGTACACGGTGGCGATGGAAATGCGGGGGTCCACGGCCACGGCGCGGCGGTAAAGCTCCTCCACATCCGGGTGGTCGTCACTGTCCGACAGGACAAACGCAATGGTCCGGCGCTGGCCTGTCAGCTTCAGGCCACGCTGACGACACAGATCCGCAAGCGGAGAATCGGGGCAGGTCACATCTTTCATCGGCACGTAACGTAATCCAAACATTACCACAGGGTCCAGTAGGGATTGGGGACGTCCTCATGTCGATTTTAATTGCAACTGATAATCTTTCTCATTAATAAGGTCTCACTGACACAACAGGGAGCGGGCCACGCCGTGGTCCGATCGGATGATGACCGACACGACAGTTTTCATGAATGATCTTTCGTGCAGCGAACGCCTGCTGGTCTGGTGCGTGCGTCGCCTCAGCGGTGGCGCCACCACCACATCCGGCATGCCGGGATATGCCTTGCCCTGCTTCCGGGCGGATTTCGCCAGTGTCGCCCGCGCGTTCAACATGGCGTTGACACGGCTGCGCACCTATCAGTGCGATCCGGTGGATGTCGCGATCTGCAGCGCCACCTGCCTGACCCGTACCGAAAACCGATTCCTTGCCGCCGCTGCCGCGGCACAGGAAGGGCACGAGGCGGAGGTACGCAGCATGCTGCGGCCGATTTTCGCGCATCATCATGTGCTTTCACCCTTCGCCGCCGCCATTACCCAGCTTGGGGCCTGCATGGCCGGGGCGGGTTACTGGCTGCCCCGCCGGAGCGCGAGCGCCGAGGGTAAGGCACTACCCGCACACCAGCCCCCCGTCTGCGCTGGACCCACGGGC
>NZ_BAIO01000574.1 GCF_000613305.1 Komagataeibacter kakiaceti JCM 25156 | reverse complement strand
GGATCGCCGTGGTAGTCGCGATGTTGCCCGCCGTACCACCATTGCCAAGCTGCAGCGTGCCGCCTTCGATATCCGTGGCCCCGCGATAGGTCTGATCTTTGCTCACAACAAGCGTGCCGGCATCCGTCTTCACCAAAGACGTACCACCCGCGACATTGCTGTCATTGATGATCGTATCCAGATCCGCCGTGATGGCAGCGCCTGCATCCGTCCCGTCACCAACACGGACCGTCGTCGAACCCGTGGTCGCATACAGGTCATCACCCGTCACGACATAGGTCTTGCCATCATTATTGGCAAACTGCATCCCGCTGACCGTCACATCCGCAGGATCGCCATTCGCATCCTTATCCGAGACGCTCACCGTGCCGGCAGAGCCTTCGAAGACGGCATAGCCACCCGCATACCATGGTGCGTTACGGCTACCATCCGCATTGGTCCAGTTGTCATCACCCGCACCGTTCATCGCAGTCCAGGTGCCGCTGCCACCATCAACCGTACCATTACCGGACGAACCGTCCGAACCATGGTTGGTGCCGGTATTGCCGCCGTCCCAGAAGGTCAGGCTGCCATCATTCACAACCAGGTTCACCTGATGGGCGATCGAGGTCTGCAGGCCAAGTTCAACACCCTGCGCGGCATCAACCGTGCCAAGTGTTTCACCATTATCCGTAAGGCCTCCACCATAGGTATAGATACGGTAGACACCCGCATCCAGACCACCGCTGGCAGCGTCCGGACCAGCTGTATCGGCCGCAACATTCAGCGTGCCGTCCAGCGTCAGGTTGCCCCCCACAGCGACAAGGTCATTGTATTTCCCACCTGCCGTATTGGCCTCACCCGTATCAAAGTTCTGGGTCGAGCCTTGATCCAGGGTCAGGTTTCCATCAACCGTCAGCGTGCCCACGCCATGGGCGCCATCACCCGCAGACAGGGTCGCACCATTCCCAACCGTCACGTCACCACCAAGCGTGCCCGTGCCGCTCAGCGTCGCGCCAGAAGCAACCGTCGTCGCTCCCGTCGCACCACTCTCATCTCCATCAACCTGCAAGGTGCCGGCATTCACGGAAGTCGCGCCACCATAGGTGTCGGTACCGCTCAGGATGGTGGTGCCGGTTCCGGACTGGGTCAGGCTGCCCGTGCCGGAGATCGCCTGCGCCAGCGTCACGCTGTCGCTGTGATCAACACTCAGGTTGCCATTATCCACAATCGACGATGTCTCAGAAATCGTCCCGGTCGTGCCGCCATTGCCAAGCTGCAGCGTGCCGCCACCGATCGTCGTCCCTCCCGTGTAGGTGTCAGCCCCAGTCAGGACCAGCGTGCCTGTGTCCGATTTTGTGAGA
>NZ_BAIO01000575.1 GCF_000613305.1 Komagataeibacter kakiaceti JCM 25156 | reverse complement strand
TCGAAACCTTTGCCCGGGCGCTTGCGCGCCGCCTGCGCCATGAGCCGATGGCCTATATTACCGGACACACCGGTTTCTGGTCGCTCGATCTGGAAGTATCACCCCACACCCTGATTCCGCGCGCGGATAGCGAAACCCTGATCGAAGCCGTGCTGGACCATCTGCCCGATCACGCCGCGCCGCTGCGCGTGCTCGACATTGGCACCGGCACCGGCTGCCTCATGCTGGCGGTGCTGGCGGAATACCGGCAGGCTTGGGCAATCGGGACCGATCTTGCGCCACAGGCCGCGGGCCTCGCCGTGCGTAACGCCACCCGCAACGGACTGGGCGCGCGCTGCGCCACGTTATGCTGCAACTGGGCCGATGCGCTTACCGGGCCGTTTGACCTGATTCTGAGCAATCCCCCTATATCCCGCATGGCGATCTGGCCGGCTCATGCCCGATGTGGTGAACCACGAACCCGCCCGCGCGCTGGATGGGGGGGAAGACGGGCTTGTCGCATATCGCGCGCTGGCCGCCGTCCTGCCCGACCTGCTTGCACCGGTGGAATCGCGGTGCTGGAACTGGGGATAGGGCAGGGGGACAGCGTGTCCGGACTCATGCGCGCGGCCGGGCTGGAGGTGGCGGAAATACGCCCCGATCTGGGGGGAATAGGGCGCGCGCTGGTCGTGAAAAAATAATTTGGCAGAAAGAACGGCGCGGGCTATATTGTAGACGTGCAGGGCAGACGGAAGGCGGGTTACCGGCCATTCCACTCCCGCGCGATCGATCCCGATTGCAAAATAGAAAAACTGGCAAAATGAACCATGATGGTTCCGCCGTGGTTCAGGGATCCGTGTCCGGTGTTGCGCCGGGCCACCAACATGCAACAGACGGGACGGGCAGACCGCCCCACGGTCCAGGGCAGCGCCGGCGACCGGCAACAGGAAAGTGCTGCGACAGCTTATGAACATGAAACGCATGCGAGGCCGTCACCATCGTTCGGGCGGCAGCAATGGCGGAAGCGTACGCCATAATAATGGCCAGATCCCGTTGAACCGCAACCATGTCTTTGACAGTAATGGGCCTGACCTGCGTGTACGCGGCACAGCGCAGCAACTGTTTGAAAAATACCTCCAGCTTGGCCGCGACGCCAGCAGCACCGGCGACCGTGTGATGGCGGAAGCCTACTTCCAGCATGCCGAACATTACTTCCGCATACTGAACGCCATGACCCAGGCTGCGCAGCAGAGCCAGCAGGAACGTCAGGAGCGCATGGCCCCCCGCCAGCAGCAGCCCCGCCCCGTTGATAACCGCCAGCCCGACACCACGCCGGAAGAAGCGGCGGAACAGCCCG
>NZ_BAIO01000576.1 GCF_000613305.1 Komagataeibacter kakiaceti JCM 25156 | reverse complement strand
TGGTCCAATGCGCGGTTCTACGGCATCTCGGTGGATCCGAACCGCGAGGTCGTGGTGACATGCGGTGCGACGGAGGCCATTACCGCCTCGCTCATGGCGCTGGTCAACCGGGTGATGAGGTGGTGGTGTTCGAACCGCTGTACGACACCTACCTGCCGGTGCTGGAAATGCTCGGCGCGGTGGTGCGCACCGTGCGCCTGGCCCCCCCGCACTGGGATCTGCCGCGCGCCACGCTGGCCGCCGCCTTCACCCCGCGCACCAAGGCCGTCCTGCTCAACACGCCCATGAACCCGACGGGCAAGGTCTTCACCCGCGACGAGCTTGAGTTCATCGCCGGGCTGCTGGCGCGCTACGACGCCTATGCCGTGTGCGACGAGGTTTACGAACACCTGACCTTCGCGCCCGTCCGCCACCAGCCGCTCATGGCGCTGCCGGGCATGCGCGAGCGCACCATCCGCATCGGCAGCGCGGGCAAGAGCTTTTCCATGACCGGGTGGAAGGTGGGCTACGTGACCGCCCCGGCCCCGCTGGCCGATCTGGTGGCCAAGGCGCACCAGCTCCTGACCTTTACCGTGGCGCCCAACCTGCAACGCGCGGTGGCGCTGGGACTCGACAAGGACACCGC
Source organism: Komagataeibacter kakiaceti JCM 25156 (assembly GCF_000613305.1). The sequence goes on along the minus strand of NZ_BAIO01000576.1, from coordinate 705 downwards.
CTATTTCGAGCGGCTGGCCGAAGGGATGCGTTCGGCGCGCGACTGGCTGGCCGAGGGGCTGACGCGCGCCGGATTCGATGTGCTGCCGTGCAATGGCAGTTACTTCCTGATTGCCGACATCACGCCGCTGGGCTTTGGCGGGGGCGATGTCGCGTTCTGCCAGCAGATGGTGCGCGATGGCGGAGTCGCCGCGATTCCGGTCTCGGCCTTCTATGACCCGCGCGGCACCGACATTCCCGACAGTTTCGTGCGTTTCGCATTCTGCAAGAAGACCGGGGTCATCGCATCGGCCATCCAGCGGCTCCAGACGGCGCGGGAGCGGCTCTGCACAGGAAATGTTGCAGAAATTCAAAAAGGGTAATTGACGGGCGTCCGTGGTTTCTCTAAATCACGCCCCAGATGTGGCGGACGTAGCTCAGTTGGTAGAGCGCCAGGTTGTGGTCTTGGATGTCGCGGGTTCGAGCCCCGTCGTTCGCCCCACTCTATTTTCCCCGAAATATATACAGGGTTTCAGGCAGTCAGCCGGTCTGCTCCGGCCGCCCGAACGTATGGGCCAGCCCCACGGCCAGTGACCGGGGCTGGAACCGAGCCGCGCGCGCATGGGCGCAATATCGAAAATCTTGTCTTCCAGCAGCCGCCTGACCTCGGCGGGCCTTATGCGTGGCAGGCCGGGCAGGCGCAGCCGTGACAGGGCGATCAGCACCG
>NZ_BAIO01000577.1 GCF_000613305.1 Komagataeibacter kakiaceti JCM 25156 | reverse complement strand
GGCATGCGTTTCACCATGGTGGCCAGCAGGTCCATGCTGGCTGGCGGCGTATCAGCCATGCCGGGCGGGGCGGGGCTGTTGTCCGGCGGCCCCCAGCGGGTGAAGATCGTGCGCACGCGGGCAGGGTCGTACTGGCTGTCGGGCGGGACGAAGCTGGTATAGCCATCCGAGCCGAAAAGCCGGGTTTTCAGGCCGACCAGCCACAGGAACTGGTTGGCGGCTTCCTGCAGGGCGTACAGGCTGGCCATGTGCAGGTAGCCCTGCCATGCCGGGTGGCCGTACATCCATTCCGGCCATGGCCGGTTGGGCGTGGTCAGGCTGCCCGGCCGGAGGTGGCACCACGCCGCGTCGATTCCGATCATGACAATGCGCGGCCGGGGGTGGTGGCGCAGGAATATGTCGAGTTCACGCGCCTGCTCCCACGGGCTGGCGCTGTTCATGGACATGTTGAGGAAATGGGCGTCCAGCGCCGGGTCCAGCACGGCGGGCTGCATGAGCCGGCTGGTCGATGTGCCCAGAATGACGGAATCAAAGCGGGGGCTACGGGCCAGCGCGGGCATGGTGTAGCGGGCGTTCGACGTAATGGGGATGCGCCCGAGCGGGGGGGAGAAGGGCAGCATGTCCCATGGATCGACCGTGACGATGAACAGGTAGAGCCCCCCGCCGGTCACCATGATGGCGAGGAGGGCCATAAGGCAGAACCGCCGCCACGGGCTGTCCCGCCGTGGGGGGGCGGGAGTCATTGATGGCGGAAGGTTACAACCAGCACATCGCGATAGGCCGGGCGGGACGGGTCGAGCGGCCGCACCGGGGTCACGCATGATAGACGCGGTTGTCATTGACGATGGCCGTGTCAAACGGCTGGTCGAGCATGAAGCTGCCCACCAGGTTGCGTTGCAGGTCATGGATGGCGGTTTCGCCGCACATCACGTTCTCGCGCCGGATCATGACCACCATCACCCAGTCCACGCCATCGCGGTGCAGCCCCTCGGGCGTGGGAAGGCCGGGATTGCCCTCCAGCGCCTCGATCCGGAACTGGTGGATTTCCGTATGCCATGTATCGGGCAGGCTGCCCGGATCGGTCAGGTCGCTCACGATCCGGTGCATGAGCCGCATGATGGCCAGCAGCGCCGGATGCGCCCCCGTTTCCGGCTCCACGGCCCGGAACCAGCGTTCGATCCCGCCATTGAGCTCGTTGTAGTCACGGCTCTGGTAATGCGGCTGGTGTTTCTTGCGCTGGACGCCATCGGCGCTGATGGCGAAGGTGGCGTGGCGACGGCGGCGGTAGCGGCCGCCATCAGCCATGTAGCGGTCCAGCCCCAGGCGGT
>NZ_BAIO01000578.1 GCF_000613305.1 Komagataeibacter kakiaceti JCM 25156 | reverse complement strand
CGCCCGTGGCTGTACAAACACGGCATTACCTTTGACATTCAGGAAGTCGATGAAGTCTGGGGCAATGGCACCGGCGGCTCGGCCTCGGGCAACGATGGCGCGGGCGGTTCGGGCACCGGCCCGTCCTATGACGGCGTGACCATGCCCACCCTGACGGTCGATACCGAAAAGCTGTTTGGCCTGAAGGGCGGCCTGTTCAATGTCAGCGCGCTGCAGACACGCGGGCGCTCGATCTCGCAGGATCATCTGGCCAACTTCAACCCCGTCAGCGGGTTCGAGGCCGACCGCTCCACCCGCCTGTTCGAACTGTGGTACCAGCAGTCCTTTCTCAAGGGCAAGCTTGACGTCAAGATCGGCCAGCAGGATCTGGATACCGAGTTCCTGATCAGCGATTACGCCTCGCTTTACCTCAACGCCAATTTCGGCTGGCCCATGGCGCCTTCGGTCAACCTGTATGGGGGCGGGCCGTCATGGCCCCTGTCCTCGCCCGCCATCCGCATCCGCTACCGGCCCAGCGAGAAGTTCACCTTCATGTTCGCCGCCGCCGACGACAACCCGCCGGGCAACCGCTACAACTCCATCCCCATCCAGCAGGCCACGGGCTCCATCAGCGGCTATAACCCCGACCCCACCAGCCAGACCACAAACGATGGCAGCGGCACGCAGTTCAACATGGGCACCGGCGCGCTGCTGATTACCGAGTTGCAATACGCCCTCAACCCCCAGCCGGACGACATGTCCAAGGTGACCAAAGACCCCGGCCTGCCGGGCATCTACAAGCTGGGCGGGTATTACGATACGGCCAAATTCCCCGATTACCGCTACAACCAGCATGGCGGCTCGCTGGGGGCGGCCACACTGGCGGCCAATCCCACGCAGTCCGACCTTACGCCGCGCTGGGACCGGGGGAACTGGATGGTCTATGGCATCATTGACCAGATGATCTGGCGGCCCTCGCTCACATCCCCCCGCTCGGTGGGCGTGTTCGCGCGCGCCACGGGCAATGGCGGGGACCGCAACCAGATCAGCTTCGCCATTGATGCGGGCATCAACCTCAAGGCCCCGTTCAGGGGGCGTGACAACGACACGATCGGGCTGGGCTGGGGCATCGGCCGCGCCAGTTCGGGGCTGCGCCAGTTCGACCGGGACAGCCAGACGATGGTGCAGGGCAATGAAAACCACCTGGAACTGACCTATCAGGCGCAGGTCACGCCGTGGATGGTGATGCAGCCGGATTTCCAGTACGTGTGGCATCCCTCCGGCGGGGTTTATGACTGGACCGGAAACCGCCGTGTGGGTGATGAGGCCATTTTCGGCCTGCACAGCA
>NZ_BAIO01000579.1 GCF_000613305.1 Komagataeibacter kakiaceti JCM 25156 | reverse complement strand
TGGCAGCCGGTGGCCGCCATGGCCCGGTCACGGTCGTACTGGCGGATGACCGCACGGTGCGGCAGATGAACTGGCGCCATCGCGGGCGCAACAGGGCCACCAATGTCCTGACATTCGAATACGCGCCCATGCAGGCGGGTAGCGGCATGTGGGGCGGTGACATCATCATCGCGTTCGAGACGGTCCGTCGCGAGGCCCGTGCGGCGCGGCGCGACATGGCCGCCCATCTGGCGCACCTGGTCATTCATGGTGTCCTGCACCTGGCCGGATACGACCACCACCACCCCGGCGAGGCGCGGGAGATGGAAATGCGTGAAGCCCGCCTGCTGTCCGGCCTTGGCGTCGCCAACCCGTGGAAGCAGGGCCGGATGGCCGGCGCGCGGGAGAGACGGTCATGAGCCGCCCCGGCACGGATGCGGCGGACGGCGCGGAACCTCCGTCCGGGTCGCGCGGCAAGGGATTCCTGTCACTGTTCACCCGCAGGCGTGGCGAACAGGGACTGCGCCATTCCATTGCCGCGCTGGTCAAGGAAGCCGATGAGGCGGCGGAGGAAGGTGATCCCCGCTCATCCGAACTGGACCGGCAGGAGCGCGCCCTGCTGGCCAACGTGCTGCGCCTGCGCGGCATCACCGCCGATGACGTGATGATCCCGCGCGCCGATATCGTGGCGATGCCGGTCAGCATCAGCCTTGATGAGGCGCTGGCCATGATGCGGCGGGAAAACCATTCCCGCATGCCGGTCTATCGTGAACAGCTCGATGACATCGTGGGCATGATCCATGTGAAGGATCTGATCGCCTATGTCGGCACGAGCGAAGCCTTCCGCATGGAACCCCTGCTGCGCCAGCCCCTTATGGTGGCGCCGCAACTGCCGGTGCTCGACCTGCTGTTGCAGATGCGCCAGCGCCATGTGCATCTGGCGCTGGTGATTGATGAATATGGCGGGATTGACGGTCTCGTCACCATCGAGGATCTGATCGAGACGATCGTGGGCGACATCTCGGATGAACATGACGAGCCCACCGTCAACATGATCCGCGAGCGGCCCGATGGCACGCTGGATGTCGATGCCCGCACCCCCGTCGCCACGTTCGAGGAAAAGGTCGGCCCGATCCTGACCCGTGATGAACGTGAGGCCGAAATCGAGACCGTGGGCGGCCTTGTGTTCCGTCTTGCCGGGCACGTGCCCACGCGGGGCGAGATCGTAACCCACGAAAGCGGCATGGTTTTCCGCATTCTGGATTCGGACGCCCGCCACATCCGCCATGTGCGCGTGCGCCTGCCGCCCCGGGAAAACCGTACGCCCCACCCCCGCCGGGG
>NZ_BAIO01000580.1 GCF_000613305.1 Komagataeibacter kakiaceti JCM 25156 | reverse complement strand
CGCGGCATGGCAGGCGGCGATTGGCCGGTTGGCGGGTCAGTTGCATCTGTACCCCCGGCAGGTGGCGGAAATAACGCGAAGTCCGTTTTTTGGCATGGCATGGGACAGGCTGGAAGCGGCGGCGGCCGTGATGCTGCGCCGCAGGCCCGTCAGGCGGGCCGAACTGAAGCAGGAGACCCGACGGGCCGAACGGATCGTGCGGCATCTGCTGGCGGCGCGGAGTACATCCCCTTATCCGGCGGCCACTGGTCCCGGTGGCCTGCTTCCGCCATTGAGCATGTCCAGCCGGTAATGGGGAAAGCGGCGGCCATGGACCACCCTTACGCCTTCGCCATGGCAGAAGTTTATGAAATGTTCGGCGGCTTCATCACCATGGCATGGCGTATCGGTCGGCCCGGTCCAGTTTACCAGAATAATGGGGGCTTCGGGCCTGCGCACATGCAGGCACCGGGCGGCAAGCTGCGCAATATCGACGCGTGAGAGGAAGTACAGCAGTTCGGAAATCATGATCAGGTCACAGCCATGCCGGGGCAGGGGCGGGAATGCGCCGGGCAACTGTCCATGATGGAACGACACCCCCGCCAGCCCCGCGCAGTGGCGGCGTGCATGCATAAGCGCGGTTTCAGCCACATCCACCGCCAGTACATGATCGCATTGCCGCGCAAGCCGGGCGGTCATGACCCCGATGGAACACCCCAGTTCCAGCGCCTGGCAAAAATGCAGCCCGGCCAGCGGGGCCAGTGTCTGGCGGTATTTGTCCTGTTCATAGGCGCGTGTGCGGACACCCCATGGATCCGGGTGGCGTTGATACATCCTCTCGAATACGACGCGGGACCAACTGGGGGTACTCATGGCGCGACGAAAACCTCATAATCCGTAACCAGTGCATCCAGCAGGGCGGGCGGCAGGCTGAAGCCGGTCGGGTCATCGGTAATCAGGTGACCGTACTGGCTTTCATGCATCCTGATCGCGCGCTGCTTGAGCGCGCGGTAGGGCGAAATATCCAGCAGCATGCCCGTGGGCGGGCGATGATCGAGTTCCATATCGGCAGGCAGCAGCCAGCCCCATACGGGATAGGCCAGCAGGGCTGCGTGGCAACGCCGTTGCAGGGTCACGCCCATTTTCCATGCCGCTTCGTGGTCACAATGGGGGTCGGCCCGCCATGGGGCCATGATGGTCGTGCAGCCATGGCGGCGGAGCAGTTGTTCCAGATGGCGCACGACCTGCTCGAAAACCGGGCCTTCATGGGGGGCGGCCGCATCGGCCAGCCCCAGGAAGACCAGATGCTCGGGCGCAAGGCCCAGGCATGTGACGGCGCGCA
>NZ_BAIO01000581.1 GCF_000613305.1 Komagataeibacter kakiaceti JCM 25156 | reverse complement strand
CCGGAGGCGGACGGCTTCATTCCCAGCGCGCTGGCCATGGATGGGGTGATCGCCTGCGCCGTCACGCCCAGATAGCCGCGTGTGACATGGCCGGTCTTTTCAAGCTGATCGACCACATTCTTCACGGTATCGGACGGAATGGCGAAGCCAATGCCGATCGACCCGCCCGAGGGCGACAGGATGGCGGTATTCACCCCCACCACCTTGCCATCCTGCGTAAAGAGCGGGCCGCCGGAATTGCCCCGGTTGATGGGCGCATCGACCTGAATGAAGGAATCATAGGGACCATCGCCAATATCGCGCCCCCGGGCGGAGACGATACCGGCGGTGACCGTGCCGCCAAGGCCATACGGATTGCCCACGGCCACAACCCATTCACCCGGCTCCACCTTGTCGGAATCCCCCAGTTCGATGAAACGCAGCTTGCCCGAGGGGGAGACCTTCAGCAGGGCGATATCGGTCTTGGAATCGCGCCCGACGATCTTGGCGGGCAACGCCGTACCGTCATCAAGCGTGACGGTCACCTTGCTCGCACCCTTGACTACATGGTTGTTGGTCACGACGTAGCCATCGGCCGAGATGACGAAGCCCGAACCGCGCGCCTCCACCGTCTGGTGGCCCTGCTGCGGCATCATCTGGAAGGGAAAGGGAAACGGGAAACCGCCGGGCATGCCGCCTGCCCCGGCTTCCTCGCTCATGTCGGGATCCTTGATGCGCGCCGTGATCGAGACAACCGCCGGTTTGACCTGTTTGACGAGATTGACGAAATTCGGCAGTTGCTGGATCTGCGTATCAGGACGGATCACCCCGCTGTCATCGGCCCGGGCGGGCGTGACGGTGGACAGGCAGCCCCCCGCCACCGTGCCGGCGACCAGGGAAGCCAGCAGGTGGCCGCGAAACCGGCGCGAGGAAATGGTGTTCGACCGTAATACGTCTGACATGGTACCCCTGAACATGATGGTCCTGCTGCAATCTCGAAATAACGGGCGGGACTGGCCGCCAGTGCCGACAGTCCCACTGCGTGCATTGTGCCGCAAGTGAGCCAGCCCGTCCCATACCGTTGCATGACAAATAGGTTAGGCACGCAGCGGCGGAAAAAATCCTGTAGCAGAAGCCCCGCCTCACGCTCGCGCACGCCGCCCACGATTTCGGGGCGGTGCAGGCAGCGCGGGTGGGAAAACACGCGCGGGCCATGCTCCACCCCGCCACCCTTGGGGTCATAGGCCCCGAACACGATGCGCCCGACCCTGAAATGCGTCACCGCCGCCGCGCACATCGGGCATGGCTCCAGCGTGACATACAGCACGCACCCGCAAGCCGC
>NZ_BAIO01000582.1 GCF_000613305.1 Komagataeibacter kakiaceti JCM 25156 | reverse complement strand
TGGTGGTGGTGCAATGCGAATCCTTTGCCGACCCGCGCAGGCTGGGACTGGCGGGGCATGTCCGGATTCCGCCCATGCCCGGTCTGGACCATGCCCGCGCGCGCGCTCCGTCTGGGGGAGGCTGGAGGTCAGCGGCTTTGGCGCGTACACAATGCGCACCGAATACGGCGTCCTGTTCGGGCGGGAGGAGGCGGATCTGGGCTTTCGCTATTTCGATCCGTTCCTGACCGCCGGGCGGGAAAAAGCCTTCGCCCTGCTACCGGCTGGGCCGCGCGGGGTATGAGACGGTGTTCATGCACCCCCATAACCTGGGTTTTTACAGCCGTGACCGCCTTATGCCCGCCATCGGGTTCCGCGAACTCGTGGGGGGAAAGGCCTTTACGCATACTCCCTCCGCCTCCATGCCCTATACGCCCGATTGCGACGTGGCCGATGCGGTGCTGCACCGGGTCGATCAGGCCACGGGGCCGTTATTCCTTTATGTCGTGACAATGGAAAACCACGGCCCGTGGCCAAAGGGCGAAGGCGGGGGCCTTGCCCATTACCTGCGGCATCTGGAAGGCAGCGACCGCATGCTGGACCGGCTTGCAAAGGGGCTGGAAGCAACGGGCCGAACCGCGACACTGGTCTTTTTTGGCGATCATCGCCCCTCCATCCCCGGCGCGGTCGCGCCGGGAAAGGAACGTGACACCCCCTTTGTCGTGATTGATTTTCCCACGGCGCATGCCAGCGGCGCGGTCGCGGCGGAAAGCCTGTCCCCCGCCGGACTGCATCACGTGATTGAACAGCATGCGCTGGAAACGGGACCGAACTGAAATATAAAATAATAAAATTCTTCGGGATGGCCCACGGATCATAAGAGGCTGTTTGAAAAGTCAGCCCATAAAACACCCTGTCATCATCAAGGAAGCTTCAGGGAACGCCGCCTTTTTGAAAAAAGGCGGCACCCAAAAACTTTTATTGTTTTTTATCAGTCTGTTATTTCCATACAGAAGACATCATCAGGGGGCGCGATGTCCTGTAACTCCCAGCGAACGGTAAAAATCCACAAACCGCTGCTCCTGTCGGGGGGCTGAAAAGAAATCGGCCCTTTCATACCCCCGTGCGATCAGGCGCGCCCGGAGCGGGTCATTCGGGTCATTACCGTCCAGCGCCGCCATGCCACGGGCAATATCGTCGGTATCGGTCGGGTCAACCAGCAGCGCGGCCCCTCCGGCAATTTCCCCTGTCGCCCCCCCGCGGGAGGTCAGGACGGGCGTGCCAAGCGCCATGGCCTCCACGATCGGCAGGCCAAACCCTTCGGCCAGCGAGGGCAGC
>NZ_BAIO01000583.1 GCF_000613305.1 Komagataeibacter kakiaceti JCM 25156 | reverse complement strand
CCCGCCCCCCGGCCGGGTGACGCCGCGCCGCCTTCCGTCTGCCGGTGGGCCGTGCTGCTGGAATATGATGGCCGGGACTTCATCGGCTGGCAGCGTCAACCGGTGGACGATCTCATATCCATACAGGGCCTGCTGGAAGGGGCCGCGTGCAAGCTGACAGCGGGGCGCAGGGTGCCCAGCATCACCGCCGGGCGAACCGATGCGGGGGTGCACGCCAGCGGACAGGTCGCGCATCTGGACTTTCCCGCCGATGTCACGCTGTCCAGCGCGACGGTGCGCGATGGCCTGAATTTCTACATGAAGCCGCACCCGGTGGTCATCATCATGGCGCGCCCGGTCCTGCCGCACTGGAATGCCCGCTTTTCCGCCAACGCGCGCGCCTATCGCTACCGCATTCTCAACCGCGCGGCGCGCCCCGCGCTGGATGAAGGGCGCGTCTGGCATGTCAAATCACCGCTGGATGTGAGCCTGATGCGGCAGGCCGCCCTGTCGCTGACGGGACGGCATGATTTCACGTCCTTCCGCGCCACGGCCTGTCAGGCCCGCAGCCCCGTGCGCACGATCGACCGGCTCGATGTACGGCGTGAGGGCGAATATGTCGTGATTGAAACCCGCGCCCGCTCCTTCCTGCACCATCAGGTCCGCAACATGACGGGCACGCTGAAGCTGGTGGGAGAAGGCCGGTGGGAACCGGAACGTGTCGAACAGGCCCTGGCCGCGCGTGACCGCCGGGCCGCTGGCCCCACCGCGCCACCGGACGGGCTGTGCCTGACGGAAGTGGGGTACGAGGATAACCCCTTTACCCGTTAAGGGGCGGCCCCCGGAAACATTTACCCTTCCCCGCTTCCATCCTGCCGGGCTGGACTCAGTGGGCGGCGCTACCCTGCTGCATGAGCAGCGGGTACAGGAATTCATGCCATGCCCGCTGATCGGGTGAGAACAGCGCCGTGACGGCGGCCAGCAGGCCAAGGCTGCCGATAATGGCCAGCACCAGCACCACGGCCTGACCCCGCCGCAGCAGCAGGCCCACGCGCGCCACATACCATGTCAGCCACAGGCTGTAGGTGAACTCAGCGCCATTCAGGATCAGTTCACCCGTGGGCGATTCCAGCAGACGGGGGGAAGCCAGCGCCATGAGCAGCGCCACCACCAGCCCCACAAGCAACGTGACCCAGTCCGTCCACCATGCGGCCGTGATATAGCGCAGCCACAGTCCCTCCCGCTTCCAGCGACGCGCCAGCGCGTGCGTCACCACCGCGGGCAGCAGGATAAGGCACAGGGCGAACAGCACCTTGACCCCGCTGATGGCCTGCGG
>NZ_BAIO01000584.1 GCF_000613305.1 Komagataeibacter kakiaceti JCM 25156 | reverse complement strand
CAGACGGACAGGATGACCCGCCAGCGGGGCGCGCCAAGGGCGAACGCGGCCTCACGCATGGAAAGCGGCACGAGACGGAGCATGTCCTCCGTGGTGCGGACCACGACCGGCACCACCAGTATGGACAGCGCCAGCGCCCCGGCCAGACCGGAAAAATGCCCCGTCGGCACCACCACGATCATGTAGATGAACAGCCCCACCAGAATGGACGGCGCCGAAAGCAGCAGGTCGGACACGAACCGGACGGCATTGATCAGCCACCCATCCGTATTCGTGAATTCGGCAAGGTAGATACCGGTCAGCAGGCCCACGGGCGCGCCGATCAGCACGGCCAGCCCGGTCTGGATCAGGCTGCCCACGATGGCGTTGGCAAGCCCGCCATCCTGCCCCGGCGGCAGGGTGACATGCGCGAACGTGACCCAGCGCAGCCCCCCGATCCCGTTGCGCACCAGCACGAACAGGATGGAAAACAGCATGAGCAGCACCAGCACGGTGGCGGCCCAACACAGCGCGGTCGCCACCCGGTCCACCATGCGCCTGCGCATGTCGGACAGGCTGTTGCCCTGCCAGCGCCCCGATGCGCAGCCCGTCTCCACCGCAGCGGCGGCGGCCGTCACGTCGTTCCGGCCCGTCATCTAGCGACCCGCCGCCTTGCTGCGCAGCAGCAGCCGCGAACAGACCAGCGTTCCAAGGGAGATCAGCATGAGCAGGAATCCCACCGCCATCAGGGACGAGAATTTAAGGCTGCCCACCGCACTTTCGGGAAATTCGAGCGCGATGAGCGAGGCGATCGTGTTCCCCGGTGAAAACAGCGACCAGCCGATATGGTTGGCGTTGCCGATGACGAAGGTGATGGCCATCGTCTCCCCCAGCGCACGCCCCAGCCCGAGCATGACACCCCCCACCACCGATGTACGCGACCAGGGCAGGATGATGCGGCGCACGACTTCCCACCGGGTCATGCCCAGCCCGTAGGCGCTTTCCTTCAGCACGGCGGGCATGGACAGGAAGACATCGCGCATGACGGCGGAAATGAACGGCGTGATCATGACCGCCAGGATCATACCCCCCGTCAGGAACCCGGTACCATAGGGCGCGCCACGGAACAGCGTGCCGATACCCGGAATCCGCCCCAGCGTGTGGCCCGCCAGCGGCTCCACGTAATGGGCCATGAACGGCACCAGCACCGCGAACCCCCACATGCCGAAAATGATGGAGGCACCGCCGCCAGAAGCTGGATCAGCGTGCCGATGACACCGGCGATGCGCGCGGACGCGATTTCGGTCAGCCAGACCGCGATGCCGAAGGTCAGCGG
>NZ_BAIO01000585.1 GCF_000613305.1 Komagataeibacter kakiaceti JCM 25156 | reverse complement strand
CGCCAGCGCGCCAGCCTGCGCGCGATCCGCCCCTGCAACGCGGCGGGATTATAGCCCGGCCGGGGCAGGATCGCGAGCGGAACCATGTTGACAATATCCCACCATCGCCGCCACCGCCCCATCTGCGCCAGCCCGTCCGCCCCCATGAGCCAGACAAAACGCACATGCGGAAAAAGCCGCTTCAGCCGTCTTAGCGTATCAACCGTGTAACGGGTTCCAAGCCGGGATTCGATATCGGTGGCCAGCAGTTTCCTGTTCCGCAGGCCATGAAGACGCGCGCGCACCCCGGCCAGACGCTCCGGCAGGGGGGCCATGCCCGCCACCGGCTTGAGCGGATTACCGGGCGAGACAAGAAACCAGACCTGGTCCAGCGCCAGTTGCCGCAGGGCACGATGCGCCAACTGGATGTGCCCCTCATGCACCGGGTTGAACGAGCCGCCGAACAGCCCCACCCGCATATGCCGCCCATCCCCCCGGGTGGGAATGGTCGGTTCCCTGGAGTACGGCAATACGGTCAGGGCCGGACCTGCCCCGTACCGATCACTTCGTAGCGGTAGGTGGTCAACTGCTCCAGCCCGACGGGGCCACGGGCATGGAAACGCCCGGTCGCGATGCCGATTTCCGCGCCGAAGCCAAACTCGCCCCCATCACAGAACTGGGTGGAAGCGTTCCACATGACAACCGCGCTGTCGGTGCCATTGAGGAACGTGGCAGCGGCCTGCGCGTCTTCCGTCACGATGGCTTCGGTATGCGCGCTGCCATAGCGGGCGATATGGGCCAGCGCCTCCTCCACGCCATCCACCACGCCCACGGACAGAACGGCGTCGAGCCATTCCGTGGCGAAGTCCTCTTCCGTGGCGGCGGGCAGGTCCGGCACGATGTCACGCGCCTGCGCATCCGCGCGGAAAGTGCAGCCACGCGTGGCCAAATCCTCGATCAGTCCCGGCAGGATCTTTGGCGCGATCGCCTGATCCACCAGCAGGGTCTCGGTCGCGCCACAGATGCCGGGGCGGCGCAGCTTGGCGTTGAGCACGATACGCCGTGCCATTTCCAGATCAGCGGCGGCATGGACGTAAGTGTGGCAAAGCCCTTCGGCATGGGCCAGAACGGGCACCCGGGCTTCGGCGCAGACGCGTTCGACCAGTGACTTGCCGCCACGGGGAATGATGAGGTCGATCAGCCCCGCCGCTCCCAGCATAGACGCGACATGCGCACGGTCGGCATCGGGCGGAATCTGCACGCATTCCACCGGCAGGGACGCCGCGCGCAGCCCCGCCTGCATGGCCGCGTGAATGACGCGCGCGCTGTTCAG
>NZ_BAIO01000586.1 GCF_000613305.1 Komagataeibacter kakiaceti JCM 25156 | reverse complement strand
ACCGTGACCAGCCTGCTGGCGGGCGCGATCGACATGGCCGAGGCTGGCAGGCGGCTGCTGGCGCGCCCCGTGGGCCATGAATTCGCATGACCCCGGCCCGACATAGCCCGCCGCCCGTGCAAACGGGTGACTTGACCCCCACCGCTTCACCCTGCAATCGGGTCCTTCCGGCGCGCATACAGAACCGAGCTTTCCAATGACGACAATCTACGACTTCATCCTGCCTGCTTGACGGGTCGGAAATCGATTTTCCCGCCTGCGGGGCAAGCCGATCCTTATTGTCAACACCGCCTCCAAATGCGGGTTCACGCCGCAGTACGAAGGGTTGCAGAGCCTGTGGACGACATGGCGCGGCCACGACCTGCAGGTGATTGGCGTGCCGTCCAACGATTTTGGCAGGCAGGAACCCGGCACACCCGATGAGATCATGACCTTCTGCCAGCGCAATTACAGCGTCACCTTTCCGCTCACCGCCAAGAGCCATGTGCGCGGGCCGCAGGCCATTCCCCTGTTCCACTGGCTGGCGCGCGAGGGGGGATTCCTGTCGCTGCCACGGTGGAATTTCTACAAATACCTGATCGGGCGTGATGGACGGCTGGCGACATGGTTCACCTCCATCACCTCGCCCGAATCGCGTCGGGTGCAGGTGGCGGTGGAACGCGCGGTCATGGATCACTGATGCCGCCCACGCGCCGCGCGCGGCCCCGCCGATGATGCAATGCTGAAGGGTTTCCTGACCGTAAGCGGCTGGACGATGATCAGCCGCGTGCTGGGGCTGGTGCGCGACCAGCTTCTCGCCGCGTTCCTGGGCGCGGGCGCGGCGCAGGATGCGTACCAGATCGCCTGCCGCCTGCCCAACATGTTCCGCCGCCTGTTTGGCGAAGGCGCGCTGAACGCCGCCTTCGTCCCGCTGTTCTCGGCATTGCTGGAGCGTGAGGGCAAGGCCACCGCCCAGCGCTTCGCGTGCGAGACGATGAGCGTGCTGCTGTCATGGCTGCTGCTGCTGACGGTGCTGGGGGAAGTCTTCATGCCCGGCGTGCTGCGCCTGATCGCACCCGGATTCACGCATGGGGGGCTGCGCGATTCGCTGGCCATATCCCTCAGCCGCATCACATTCCCCTACCTGTTCCTGATCTGCGGGGCGGCGCTGGTTTCGGGCGTGCTCAACGGCATGCACCGCTTTGGCGTGGCGGCGGCGGCCTATGTCAGCTTCAATGTCGTGGGCATCGCCGCCATCACGCTGCTGCCGCGCCTTACGGGCGATGTGGCGCACGCGGCGGCGTGGGGCGTGAGCGCATCGGGCGTGA
>NZ_BAIO01000587.1 GCF_000613305.1 Komagataeibacter kakiaceti JCM 25156 | reverse complement strand
CGCCCGCCGGCCCAATGCGCTGTTCACCGTGGTGGTGGAAGTGCCCTCCGGCCCCGATGGCGCGGAGCCGGACATGCGCCACGCCGTGGAAGCGGATGGCCAGCCCGTGCTGCAGGCCGTGATGGACGCGGGCGCGGGCGGCGCCCAGACGGAACTGGACGCCCACACCGTCTCCTCCACAAGCGCAACCCAGACCTGCATTTACGTGCAGTAGCCCAATGCGGTTTTGCAATTCCTGCTTCCGTCATGCCATAAAGGGTACCGAGATGGTGGTTAACCGCCAGCAATGACGCCGTAAGCCCGAACGCAGCGCGCCCCGCATGGGCCACCCGGACGGTAACCGTAATAAATCGAAGGCCCCGGAATACAGCAAGCCGGGCTGTGCATGGAGAAAAGCAGCAGTGTCCAGTAAGCATGTGGATGGGCATCCGTTCTTCCGGTTCTGCCGGACGGCGCTGGAGGGCATCCGCGCACAGGGCCGATACCGGCAGTTCACGCCACTGGCGCGCCAGGCCGAGCGTTACCCCCTGTATGACCAGCCGGAAACCGTCGCCACGCCTTCAACCCCCGCCTGCCCGCAGGACCGGGAGGTCGTGGTCTGGTCTTCCAACGACTATCTGGGCATGGGCGTGGACCCCGTGGTGGTGGAAGCCGCCATCCAGGCCATTCACGAACATGGCGCGGGCGCGGGCGGCACGCGCAACATCGCGGGCACCAGCCCCCTGCATACGGCCATCGAGCCGAACTGGCCGACCTGCATGGCAAGGAGGCGGGCCTTCTGTTCGTGTCCGGCTATGTGTCCAACCAGGCCACGCTCCAGACCATCCTGACCTCCATGCCCGGCTGGATCTGCTTTTCCGACCGGCTGAACCATGCCTCCATGATCGCGGGGATCAAGGGCGCGCGCGGCTCCAGCACCGTCATTTTCGAACATAACGACCTGGCCGACCTCGAAGCCAAGCTGGCCGCCGCCCCCAAGGATGCGCCCAAGCTCATCGCGTTCGAGAGCGTGTATTCCATGGATGGCGATGTGTCGGACATCGCGGGCACCTGCGCGCTGGCGCGCAAATACGGCGCCATGACCTATCTGGACGAAGTGCACGCCGTGGGCCTGTACGGGGAAGAAGGCGGCGGCGTCTCGCAGCGCGATGGCGTGGCCGATCAGGTCGATATCATCGAGGGCACGCTGGCCAAGGGGTTTGGCGTGCATGGCGGCTACATCACCGCATCGAGCGATATTGTGGAATACCTGCGGCTTTCGGCCTCGGGCTTCATCTTCACCACCTCGCTGCCGCCCGCGGTCGTG
>NZ_BAIO01000588.1 GCF_000613305.1 Komagataeibacter kakiaceti JCM 25156 | reverse complement strand
GCCGCCCATGCCCCCGCCGCACCCAGACACCCCGAATACAGGCACAGGGATACGCCCAGTGTGATGAACCTTTTCATACTTCGCCTGCCCCGCTCATTCAGCCTGTCATAACGCTGCCTTTCCTGATGCGCTGCCTGCACCCATCGGTCAAGCGTGATGGATATGACCGGCTCCCTGTCAAATACATAATGTGCGATAACATAACTCCCCGTTCCGGTTGCCTGCCGTCCCCCAACGGCCATAGGATGTCATAACGCCGGTGTTTTCCGGCATCTCACATAAAGACCCGATTTCATGCCGCAGTTCCCCACGACCGCACCCGTTTCCACCGGGCCGGGCAATCAGACAGGTTTCACGCATGTTCGCGGCGCGCGGGAACACAACCTGAAAGACGTGAACGTGGACATCCCGCGTGACAGGCTGGTGGTGTTCACGGGGGTTTCGGGCTCCGGCAAATCCTCGCTCGCCTTCGGCACGCTGTATGCCGAGGCCCAGCGCCGCTACCTTGAATCCGTCTCCCCCTACGCCCGGCGGCTGTTCCGGCAGATGCCGGTGCCCGATGTCACCACGATCGAGGGGCTGCCCCCCGCCATCGCCCTGCAACAGCAGCGCGGCACGGGAACGGGACGTTCCTCGGTCGGGAGCATCACCACGCTCTCCAACCTGCTGCGCATGCTCTATTCCCGCGCGGGCCGTTACCCGGCAGGCATGGAACGGCTGGAAGCGGAATCCTTTTCCACCAACACGCCCGCCGGGGCCTGCCCGCAATGCCACGGGCAGGGCCGCATCATGGACACGACCACGGAGTTGCTGGTGCCTGATGACAGCCTGTCCATCCGCCAGCGCGCGGTGGCGGCCTGGCCCACCGCGTGGCAGGGGCAGAACCTGCGCGATATCCTGATCACCAAGGGCGTGGATGTGGACTGCCCGTGGCGCGACCTGCCCGCCGCTACACGCGACTGGATCCTTTATACGGAGGAAACGCCCACCTTCCCCGTCTATCCGGGGCTGGACCATGCCGCCGTACGGCGCGCGATCCATGACCACGTTCCCCCTGCCTATAACGGCACGTTCACGGGCGCGCGGCGCTATGTGCTGCGCACCTTCGCCACATCGCAAAGCGCCACCATGCGCAGGCGCGCCGAACGCTTTCTGACCGCGACACCCTGCCCCGCCTGCCATGGCCAGCGTCTCAACCCCGATGCGCTGCGCGTGACGCTGGCGGGGCTGAACATCGCCCAGCTTACCCGGCTGCCGCTTTCGGCCATCGCCCACACGCTGGCCCCGCTGGCTGACGGCA
>NZ_BAIO01000589.1 GCF_000613305.1 Komagataeibacter kakiaceti JCM 25156 | reverse complement strand
ACCTGCCAAGTTTGCGGACCTCAATCGGTGCCCGCTGGCCATTCTCCTGCATGGAAGCGGCAATCAATGCTGCCCAGTCGGGATCGACTGCCCGCAGGCGTTCCCCGACCTCAATGTCGGCTACAGGTATCTGTTCGATGTTCATGCCGCCACTCCGTTTTGACGGTGTGCGTCATGCGGCAGGGCGGTAGGTGTCCTGATAACGGTCATGGAAACAGGAGACCCGTCATGATGGTAGCGACCCGGCCAGATATTCTGCGGCTCACGCCCCAGCACCCTGGCAATTTCGCGCTCGATAGGAACCGAATATCCCACGGTTCCGATGGTCTTGCTCACGGCACGGCTATCGCGGCCAATCAGGGTAGAGAACTTCGCAAGCGAACCGTATCGCTTCCGAAGTTCCGCCTTGATGTCCTCGGCGTGCATTCCTCTCGCTTCTGTGCCATATATAGCTCCTGAGATTCGGGGCGGTGCCAGCCGCCCTTTTCTTCAACCCCGTTTCAGCGACTTTACGCCGCTGTCCTTCGTCGCGAGGTGTGCCGTGATATTACCGCTTCCGAGTTCGTCTTCAAGCTCAAAAAGGCGCATCCGAGTTGTTTTGTGTGGAAAACCTGTGTGTAAGCACCGGAAGTGATTGAAATGACTGCAAAAAATAACTCTTATGCGGTGAACGAGCGTAATATCCGAGTTTCAAACGTAAACTCGGATGTGGTTTCCTCTGATCCGGTGGTTGAAAGACTGCGCGAGGCGATAAGAAGCGCCGGAGGCAATAAGCGGGTATCGGCGCTATCAGGAGTGCCACTCGGATCCCTCACAAACTATCTTGGTGGTCGCCAGATGCCTTTCGGCGCTGCCTTAAAGATTGCTCGCGCCTGTGCCGTGTCTCTTGAGTGGATGGCCGGTCGTGAGGATACGCCAAAGCAGGAAGCCTGCGTTCTGTCTGCGCCGATGCAGAACGACGACGATCTAACCTACATAGACTATTACAATATCGCTGCGTCCGCAGGCTTCGGCCTGTGTGCCGATGAGGTAGAAAAACCTGAGAAAGTAGCCATTTCCAAGCGCTTCCTACGGCAAGACCTTGGCCTAGAACCAAATCGTGCCCTTATGCTGGAAACCCGTGGCGACAGCATGGAGCCCGCTCTACGGGCTGGTGACCGCCTCGTCGTCGATACCCGCCAGCAGCACATCCTTGATGGCGTTCACGTCCTGGTCGTAAACGGCGGCCTGCTGGTCAAGCGCGTGTCAGCCGAACCAGACGGCAAGGTTCGCATCGCCTCGGATAACCCGCTTTATCCG
>NZ_BAIO01000590.1 GCF_000613305.1 Komagataeibacter kakiaceti JCM 25156 | reverse complement strand
CCTGCCTTCCGTCCCGCCCTTGCGCCCGCGTGGCCGCGACGGGCGGGATAACCCTGACATGACGGAACTGCCTTGACCGAGATACCCGACGATCCCCTGCCCCCGTCCGCCATGCTGCCGGTCACGATCGAGGAGGAAATGCGTTCCTCCTATCTGGCCTATGCGATGTCCGTCATTGTCAGCCGCGCCCTGCCGGACGTGCGTGACGGGCTGAAGCCGGTCCATCGCCGCATCCTGTATTCCATGCGCGAAAGCGGGTTCACCCACGACAAGCCCTACCGCAAATCAGCCCGCGCGGTGGGTGACGTGATGGGTAAGTACCACCCGCATGGCGACTCCTCCATTTACGACGCCATGGTGCGCATGGCGCAGTCATGGTCGATGCGGGTGAAACTGATCGACGGGCAGGGCAATTTCGGTTCGGTGGATGGGGATTCCCCCGCCGCCATGCGTTACACCGAAGCCCGTCTGGCCAAGGCCGCGTCCTTCCTGCTGGACGACATCGACCGCGATACGGTCGATTTCCAGCCCAACTACGATGAAAGCGAGCAGGAACCCCAGATCCTGCCCGCCGCCTTCCCCAACCTGCTGGTCAATGGCGCGTCGGGCATCGCGGTCGGCATGGCCACCAACATCCCGCCGCACAACCCCGGTGAGATCATTGACGCGACCCTGGCGCTGATCGCGCGCCCGGACATGACGCTCGATGACCTGCTGGACTACGTGCCCGGCCCGGACTTTCCCACCGGCGGCACCATCCTTGGCCGCGCGGGCATCCGCAGCGCGTTCGAGACGGGGCGTGGCTCGGTCATCATCCGCGCCAAGGCCGAGATCGAGGACATCCGCAAGGACCGCAAGGCCATCATCGTCACCGAAATCCCCTATCAGGTGAACAAGGCCACGCTGCAGGAGCGCATCGCGGATCTGGTGCGCACCAAGCAGGTCGAGGGCATTTCCGACATCCGTGACGAGAGCGACCGTTCGGGCATGCGCATCGTCATCGAGATCAAGCGCGAGGCGACGCCGGAGGTGGTGCTGAACCAGCTCTACCGCTTCACGCAGCTCCAGACCTCGTTCGGCGTGAACATGCTGGCGCTCGATGGCGGCCAGCCGCGCCTCATGGGCCTGAAGGACGTGCTGGAGGCGTTCATCCGCTTCCGTGAGGAAGTCATCCTGCGCCGCGCGCGCTTTGACCTGAACAAGGCGCGTGACCGGGGGCACCTGCTGGTGGGCCTGGTCATCGCGGTGGCCAATATCGACGCGGTGATCGCCCTGATCCGCGCGGCTCCGGACACGG
>NZ_BAIO01000591.1 GCF_000613305.1 Komagataeibacter kakiaceti JCM 25156 | reverse complement strand
TGGAGGGTTCGAAAAAACCTCTGATTGATGTGCCTGGCTCGTGTTTTTAGGCTTTCGGCGATTTGATTGACGGTTCCTGAGGTAGCTTTCTTTCTGCGTTTTGAGCAAATTGGGGACTACCCCCCGCTGGATTGCTATGCGCTCGCGTTCATTCTCTCCAGGAAGAGGAAACGGCGCATGTTGTAGACGATATTGGCCAGTCCGATCGTCATTGTGGCCCGTGTGATGCCGACGGCCCGGATGAACAATCCCATCTGCGATTTCTGATCGGCAAAGACATGCTCGACGCGGGATCGGATCACCGACTTCCCCGCGTTGGACCGCTGGGCATGGCGGGGCATGGGCTTGAGATTCGGCTTTTTCCTGTGGACCTTCGAGACGAAACCCTCTTTGTCCATGAAGTCCTCATTGGCTTTCGAGCGGTAGGCGGTATCCGCCCAGACGCTTGAGGCCGTATTGGTTTTATCAAGCAAGCCCTCTCTCAATCGCGCGCCATCACTGGCGGCGGCATCTGTGGCCTTCCATTTGCGAATCAGCCGATATTTCCGGTCGATGGAGACGTGGGATTTGTAGCCAAAGAACGGAATGGCAAGATCCGTTGCGGGCATACTTCCGTCATCCTGACGCTTTGCTTTCGTGAACTTCAGCGTCCAGCGCGCATGGCGATCCTTGTGGGACAGCTTTGCGGGCTTGTCCTGCCACTCTTCAGGAATACGCCCTGCCCGGAGATCCGCTTTCTCGGCGTTTGTATTGCGCTGCTTTGGAGCAGCCACCAGCGTTGCGTCCAGAATCTGGCCCGACATCGGCAAATATCCGGCCTTGCGCAGGGTCGCGTCAAAGCGGTCAAACAGTCTTTCAATCGCACCCGTCTGGGTCAGGCGTTCACGGAACAGCCAGACCGTTTTGGCGTCAGGCACACGGTCCGACAGCCCCAGACCAAGGAAACGCATAAAAGAGAGACGATCATTGATCAGGTACTCCGTCCGCTCATCAGACAAATTGTTCAGCGTCTGGATCACCAGGATCTTGAACATCAGCACCAGATCAAACGGAGGGCGCCCGCCTTTGCTCCCATCCGAATACGCCAGAGCCTTCTTCAAATCAGGGCGGAACACCTCAAAATCCACAGTCCGGGAAAAGGCCTCGAGTTGATCGCCAAGCCCGCTCAACCGGGCAAGCCGCTCCTCAACATCAAAGAAACCAGGCTGTTTCATATCGCCATTCCCTCAACCAGAACCAGAGGAATGGAATCACACAGAAGGCCTCAAAACCAGTAGGTTTTTCGAACCCTCCAGGT
>NZ_BAIO01000592.1 GCF_000613305.1 Komagataeibacter kakiaceti JCM 25156 | reverse complement strand
CCGCCCCGTCACGCCACAGGGCCAGATGTCGACCCGCCAGCACGACCCCGGTCACGCACCCCGCCGGCACGTCATCTGACAGGCCGATCGCGATCCAGCCTGCCCCGCCCTCCGGAAGGCGCGAAGTCACGAATTCGTCCATTGCGTCAATGCTCCGTTATCAGCAAGCCACCGGGCCCGGCGCGCGAACAGCGCCGGGGCCATGGCGTTCGCCTGCGCCAGCAGGGCAGGCAGATCCACGCCCAGCACCTGACCATCGCGGGCGACAACACGGCCATCAACCATGGTCAGGCAGACATCACCGCCCTGCGCGGCATGCACGAGGTTATGGTGCAGGTTGGCCCACTGGCCCGCACCGATCAGCGGCGTCATGCGTGGCGTATTGGTCCGCACGGCAATGATGTCGGCACGGAAACCCGGAGCCAGCTGGCCCAGATCATGGCCATGCCCCACTGCGCGCGCGCCCAGCCGCGTGGCCATGGCCAACACTTTCCAGCTATCGAGGGCCGCGGCGTTGCGCCGCCCCAGCTTGGCGAGGAGGGAGGCGGTCTTCATCTCCTCGAACATGTCCAGATTATTGTTTTCCTTCTCGCCATCCGTGCCCAGCCCCACGGCGATCCCGGCGTCGAGCATGTCCTCCACGCTGGCGATCCCGCTGGCGAGTTTCATGTTGCTGACCGGGTTGTGGGCGATCGCCACGTCATGACGGGCGCAGAGCGCGATTTCGCTTTCATCCAGCCACACGGCGTGGGCGAACATGACATGCGGCGTATCGAGCACGCCCAGCTTCTCCATCGCCTGCACGGGGCGCACGCCGTAGCGCCTGACGAATTCCGGCGGCTCCAGCTCTGATTCGGAAAGATGGGTATGAAAGCCGGTACGGTGGCGAATGGCCATGTCCACCGCGCGGCGCATGCCCGCCTCATCGGCGTAGAAGGGATGCTCCAGCCCGACCCATACATTGATCCGCCCGCTGCCCGCGCCGTGCCAGCGTTCGATCAGGGCTTCATTGTCATCCAGCGTGTCGAAATAGTCGTATTCCGGGTGCGCGCCCACATAGGGCACGAGTACCGCGCGCAGGCCCATCTCCTCGGCGGCGCGGGCGCTGCCATCCATGAAGCGCCACATGTCCACAACCGTCGTGGTGCCCGACAGCAGGGCCTCGGCATAGCATATGCGTGAGGCCAGTTCGGCTTCCCCCGCCGTCAGCACGCGGTGCATGGGGTTGATGTGCTGGGTCAGCCATTCCCATACCGGCAGGTGTTCCGCCGTGCCGCGCAGCAGGCCGG
>NZ_BAIO01000593.1 GCF_000613305.1 Komagataeibacter kakiaceti JCM 25156 | reverse complement strand
GCCAGGCCGGGTCCACCTGCCCCGACAGCCGCACCACGCCATTGACATAGGGCGGCTGGCCCGAAGGGGGCACGGGCGCGCTTTCATACCAGTCCGATACTGCTATAATGGACAGGCCATCGATGCACGCAAGCTGGTCCACGGCCCACAGGCAGGTCTCGGCCGCAGTTTCACCACTTTCGCGTGGCAGGTTGGCCCCGACCGCTATCAGGATATCGACGCGGGAAGAAGCAGATTGCAGCATTGTCATATGAAATCTGTATTCCGGACGGTTATGGTCGGGTAGTAATCCACTGGTTAGGAAACTTCTGGTAGGATACCGGCTTCATACATCATGAAACAGCGTTACCCGACAACTTTCACTTCGATGCAGAATACATACCAGACAGAATTTAACTCGACCGTGGCGTATCCACTTTCTTGTTTCAGGGACAGATCATAAATGTTTTTTCAACCCCAGGAGCGGCTCTGCCTTTTTATAGATGGCACCAGCCTGTATTCCGCTTCCCGCAATCTTGGATTTGAGGTCGATTATCGCAAGCTGCTGCAGTTTTTCCGTTCGAAATCTAACGTATTGCGGGCCTATTACTATTCCGCCGTGCTGGACACCGAGGAGTATTCCCCCCTCAAGCCGCTGACCGACTGGCTTGTCTATAACGGCTACACGCTTGTGACCAAGAGCGCGCGCGAGTTCATTGACAACAATGGCCGCCGCCGCGTGCGGGGCAACATGGATGTGGAACTGGCGGTGGACATGATGGAAATGGCCTCCCATATCGACCACGCCGTGCTGTTCAGCGGGGATTCGGATTTCCGCCGCCTGCTGGAATCCGTGCAGCGCCAGGGCGTGCGGACCACGGTGGTCGGGTCCATCAAGACCTCCCCTCCGCTTATTGGCGATGAACTGCGCCGGCAGGCCGACCAGTTCATTGAACTGGCCGACATCGCAACGCATTTCATGCGCCGCCAGATCGAGAACCGCCCGCCCCGCACGACCGCCCCGCCTGTCCGCCACCCGGCCGACCAGATGAGCGAACACGACGAGGACTGACGGATGGCGGGCACATGCCCGGCCCTGCAAGGCCGGGCGTGGCAGCTCCCTCAGCCCTCCAGTTGCAGGACCGTGCGGGTGCGCTCACGCACCTGCGCGCACAGTTCGGGATCCTGCGCCAGCTTGACGCCGTAGGACGGCACGATTTCACGCAGGCGGGCCGCCCATTGCGGCAGGCGACCGCCAAAGCAGCGCTGCAGCACCGTCAGCATGATGGGCGCGGCGGTGGACGCACCGGGG